>CAZVDJ010000321.1:0-5599 GCA_964626245.1 uncultured Gemmatimonadaceae bacterium | reverse complement strand
GCGAGCGCTTCTCGGTGAAGTTCTACATGGTCACGATGCTCTTCATCATCGTCGACATCGAGACCGTCATCATGATCCCGTGGGGCGTGTACTACCGCCAGCTGTCGTGCGCGGTGCCCCTGGTCAACAACGTCTGTCCGCCGGGCAACATCTCCTTCTTCGGATTGGGGGAGATGCTGGTCTTCATCGCCATCCTGGTGGTGGGCTTCGTCTACGTCTGGAAGAAGGGGGCGCTGCAATGGGATTAGCACCTCGTCCTGACTCGCAGGTGGTGAGTTACGACCCGCAGTCGCAGGAAGGGTGGATCACGACCCGCCTGGACATGCTGGTGAACTGGGGGCGCGCCAACTCGCTCTGGCCGATGCCGTTCGGCACCGCGTGCTGCGCCATCGAGTTCATGGCCTCGGCGGCGTCGCGATTCGACCTGGCGCGCTTCGGCATGGAACGCATGTCGTTCTCTCCGCGGCAGGCCGACGTGCTCATCTGCGCGGGGCGCGTGCCCTTCAAGCTCGCCCCCGTCATCCGCCGCATCTACCAGCAGATGCCGCAGCCCAAGTGGGTGATCTCGATGGGCGCCTGCGCCTCGTCGGGCGGCATGTTCGACACCTACGCCGTCACGCAGGGGATCGACACGATCATCCCGGTCGACGTCTACGTGCCGGGCTGCCCGCCGCGTCCCGAAGGGCTCATGTACGGCATCATGATGCTGCAGGAGAAGGTGAAGCGGGAACGCATGAGCGACTCGGCGCTCCGTGAGGAGCTGGAGCCGGATCCGGCGAGCAACCTGTACATCTCTCCCTCGATGATCGACGAACTGTCGGAGCCGTTCGGCAACTCGGTGCACCAGACGCGGTCGGGGCTGTGAGCGCCACCTTCAGCGTCGTGCATGCCGGCGAGGCGTCGCCACACGCCCCGGCCCCACGGACACCGCGCGCCATTCCGCATCGTGGCGGCCCGCTCAACCCATCCGCCGAGCGCTTGGCAGCGCGCTTTCCGCAGTGGTTCGAGCGCGCCGAGGCGGTGTGGGGCGACACCAACGTGTATGTGAAGGCGGCCGGCGTGCTGGAAGTCGTGCAGTGGCTGCACGACGACGCACTCGAGCGCTACGACTACCTGGTCGACGTGACCGCCGTGGAGTTCCGCGACGTGGAGCTGCCGCTGGAAGTGGTGTGGCACCTGCGTTCGATCGCCCACCGCCGCTTCCTGCGGCTCAAGGCGCTGTTGCCCAAGGGGACGCCGCTGCGCGTGCCCAGCGTCTGGCCCGTGTACAAGGGGGCCGACTGGCTCGAGCGCGAGTGCTACGACATGTTCGGCATCGTCTTCGACGGCCATCCCGACCTGCGCCGCATCCTGATGTGGGAGCAGTACCGCGAGGGATATCCGCTCCGGAAGGACTTCCCGTTGCGCGGACGCTTCTCTCGCGCCGAACAGTTGCGGCAGGCGCTGACGGCCAATCCCGAGGCGAAGTACTCGATGGAGGAGCTGAGCATCGCGGACGCGTTCGAGGACCTCCCGCAGGAGATGCGGCGGCGGCTCTCGGGCGGCGAACGGACGGGAGAATAGTCGTGGCCACCAAGCGAACGATCGACGTCGCGCTGTCCACGTCGGGTCTCGACCGCGAGGGACGTCCGCAGCGTGTCCCGCTGGCGGTGGACGAGCGCGGACAGGTGATGACGCTGGAGGCGCCGCCCGCGCTGGAGCCGGAGCTCGAGGGCGAGCACATGCTCATCAACATCGGGCCGCAACACCCCGCCACCCACGGCGTGTTGCGGCTGGTGCTGGAGCTCGATGGCGAGACGGTGGTGCGGTGCATCCCGCACATCGGCTACCTGCACTGCGGCTTCGAGAAGATCGGCGAGTACCGCCAGTACAACCAGATCATCCCCTGGACGGACCGTGAGGACTACCTCAACTCGCCGGGGAACAACATCGCCTTCGCGTTAGGTGCGGAGCGTCTGTTCGGCGTGGAGATCACGCCGCGCTGCACCGTGCTGCGCGTGATCGCACTGGAGCTGTCGCGCATCATCTCGCACCTGGTCTGGGTCGGGACGACGTGCATCGACATCGGCGCCTTCACGCCGTTCCTGTGGGCGTTCCAGGAGCGCGAGAACATCTACAACCTGCTCGAGGGGTGGGTCGGCGCGCGCCTGACGACGAGCATCTCGCGCGTGGGCGGCATGGCCGCGGACGTCCCCGACGGCTGGCTGGACGGGCTCAAGGGGTTCCTGCGCACCTTCCCCAAGACCATCGGCGAAGTCGACAAGATGGTCACGCGCAACGGCATCTGGGTGGGTCGCACCATCGGGTTAGGGGTGATGTCGCCGCAGGAGGCGCTCAACTACGGACTCTCCGGCCCCATGGCGCGCGCCTCGGGCATCGCCTGGGACACGCGCAAGGACTTCCCGTACCTCGACTACGAGACGTACGACTTCGACGTCCCGGTCGGGGTCAACGGCGATGTCTACGACCGCTTCCTGGTGCGCATGGAGGAGATGCGGCAATCGGTGCGCATCCTGGAGCAGGCCGTGCAGCGCCTGCCCGACGGGCCGGTGAACATCGATGACCCGCGCCTCATCCTGCCGCCCAAGTCCAAGGCGACGAGCGAGATGGAGTCGATGATCCATCACTTCAAGCTGGTGATGGAAGGGCCGCGCCCCCCGGCCGGCGAAGTGTACGTGCCGGTCGAGAGCCCCAAGGGCGAGAAGGGCTACTACTTCGTCTCGGACGGCACGGCCAAGCCGGTGCGCTGGCGCATTCGCCCGCCCTCGTACGTGAACCTGAGCGCGATCCCGAAGATGGTGGAAGGGCACCTGCTGTCCGACGTCATCGCGATCAACGCGAGCATCGATATCGTCATGGGAGAGATCGACAGATGAGAGGGCAGACGGGAGACGAGAGACGGGAGAGGGGAGGGCACAGGCGATGAGCCATGGTCCGTCCGCGTCCGGTGGCGCGATGCTCAAGCCGTCGCATGGGCACCACGACGAGCCCCACGTCCCGGTCTTCGTCGGCGAGACGAAGGCGAAGCTCGACGACCTGATCACGCGCTATCCCACCAAGCAGGCGGCGCTGCTGCCGGCGCTCTGGATGCTGCAGGAAGCGCGCGGCTGGGTGAGCGAAGCGGGGATGGCGGAGATCGCCGGCCTGCTGGACGTCACCCCGGCGTACGTGAAGGGAGTGGTCACCTTCTACACGATGTACCACCAGCACCCGGTGGGGAAATACTTCATCCAGGTGTGCACCACGTCGCCCTGCCACGTGTGCGGCGCCGAGGATGTCGTGAAGGCCTTCCTGGACCAGACTGGCTGCGGCGAGTTGGGGGTGACCTCGGATGACGGTCGCTACACGGTGATCGAGGTCGAGTGCCTGGGCGCCTGCGGCTTTGCCACGCCGGTGATGGTGAACAGCGACTTCCTGGAGTCCATCACCCCGGACACCGTCGGCGACATCCTCAAGAGGTACCAGTGAGCCGCGCGAGCCGCACTCCTCCCGTCTCCTGTCTCCCCTCTCCCGTCTGATCTCCCATGGGCTTCCCGCACCAACCGCATCCCCGCGAGACCCTCGTCCTGTCGAAGCACTTCGGCGATGCCGACGCGCGTTCGCTGGAGGGCTGGAAGAAGCGCGGCGGCTACCGGGCCCTGGAAAGCGCGCTGGGCATGGACCCGGTCGCGATCCAGAACGTCGTGAAGGAGTCCGGGCTGCGCGGGCGCGGTGGCGCCGGCTTCCCGACGGGGCTCAAGTGGTCGTTCATGAAGATCGGCGACGGCAAGCCGCACTACCTCTGCTGCAACGCCGACGAATCGGAGCCGGGGACGTTCAAGGACCGCGAGATCATGCGCTGGACGCCCCACGCCCTCATCGAGGGCGTGGCGATCGGGGCGTACGCGATCGGGGCGGAGAACGCCTACATCTACATCCGCGGCGAGTTCACGGAGCCGCTCGAGCGCATGGAAGTCGCGCTGGCTGAGGCGCGCGCCGCCGGCATCATCGGGAAGAACGCGATGGGGACCGGCAAGACGGTGCACGTCTGGGTGCACAAGGGGGCCGGCGCCTACATCTGCGGGGAAGAAACGGCGCTGATGAACTCCATCGAGGGAAAGCGCGGCAACCCACGCATCAAGCCGCCGTTTCCCGCCGTGGCCGGCCTGTTCGGCAAGCCCACGACGATCAACAACGTGGAGACGCTCGCTGCGGTCCCGCACATCCTCAACAACGGCGCCGACTGGTACAAGCAGATGGCGCGCCCCGACAATCCCAAGTCCACGGGGACCAAGCTCTGGAGTGTGTGCGGCAACATCCAGCGTCCGGGCAACTACGAAGTGGTGATGGGCTTCCCGTTCGGGGAGTTCCTGCACGAGGTCTGTGGCGGTGCGCCGCCGGGGCGCACCATCAAGGCGGTGATCCCCGGCGGTTCCTCCGTACCGATCATCACGCTCGAGGAAGCCGAGCGGGCCACGATGGACTACGAGGGGATGCTGGCCGTGGGGACGATGCTCGCCGCCGCCGGCTGCATCGTGATCGACAGCGCGCAGTCGATGCCGCGGCAGATCGCGCGCCTGGCGCGCTTCTACGCGCACGAGAGCTGCGCGCAGTGCACGCAGTGCCGGGAAGGGACCGCGTGGACCACCAAGATCCTCGAGCGCATCGTGGCCGGTGATGGCACCGCCGAGGACCTGGACACGCTGCTGGAGATCGGCGACAACATGACCGGCAAGACGATCTGCGTCCTCAGCGACTCGTGCGCGACGCCGGTCTCGAGCGGGTTGCAGAAGTTCCGACACGAATTCGAAGCCTTGATCACGAAGAAGACCGTGCACGCCGTCCCCGCCGTGGTGGCCTGATGGCTGAGACTCCGCTCGTCAACCTCACGATCGAAGGGCGCCCGGTCGCCGTCGCCCCGGGGACGACGATCCTCGAGGCGGCCAAGGCCGCCGGCGTCCTGATCCCGCACTACTGCTACCACCCCGGGCTTCCCGTGGCCGGCGTCTGCCGCATGTGCCTGGTGGAGGTGGAGAAGTTCCCCAAGCTCGCCCCGTCGTGCGCGACGTCGGTAGCCGAGGGGCAGGTGGTGCACGTCCATTCCGAGAAGGCGCGCGAGGCCCGCAAGGGGGTCCTCGAGATGCTCCTGATCAATCACCCGCTCGACTGTCCGATCTGCGACCAGTCGGGCGAGTGCGAGCTGCAGGACTACACCTACCAGGAAGGGCGCAAGGATTCGCGCTATCGCGAGCCCAAGCGCTTCAACCCGGTCGAGGACTTCGGCGGCGACGTGCTGTACGTGCAGAACCGCTGCATCCTGTGCACGCGATGCGTCCGGTTCATGGACGACGTGGCGCAGGACCCGGTGCTCAACGTCAGCGAGCGTGGCGACCGCGCGTACATCGGCAAGTTCGAGGGGAAGGACCTCACCAACCCATGGGCGGCGAACGTCGTCGACCTGTGCCCGGTGGGCGCGCTCCTCTCGAAGGACTTCCTCAACAAGGCCCGTGCCTGGGAGCTGGACCGCACCGCCTCGGTGTGCACCGGCTGCTCGCAGGGGTGCAACATCATCGTCGAGACGCGAGACAATACCGTGATGCGGTTGCGCCCGCGCTCGAAC
>CAZVDJ010000320.1:0-5610 GCA_964626245.1 uncultured Gemmatimonadaceae bacterium | reverse complement strand
GGCGGCCATACGATGGCGGGCACGGCGACGTCCACGGCCTGGCGCTCGGCCTGCCGCTCACCGGGGGCCGCAACGTACGCGGACTTCAGTTCGGCGCGGGGATCGAGGCTCAGGAGGACCTCGTCGGTATCGGGGTCGGGATCCTGGGGCTGGGCGCGGGTGAACGGGTGGGAGGGATCATGGTCGGTGGTCTCGGAATCGGGAGTGGCGGTGACCTCAGGGGCGTGATCGTCGGCGGCCTGGGGGCGGGTGGCGGGGGCGATGCACGCGGGCTCGTGATCGGCGGCGCCGGAGTCGGCGTGGGCGGCAACGCGCGCGGAATCCTTATCGGCGGGCTGGGCGCGGGGGCGGGCGGTGGCCTCGAGGGGATCGGGATCGGCGGCCTTGGCATCGGCTCGGGCGGCGACGTGCGAGGCCTGGCGATCGGTGGCCTCGGGGTCGGCGCCGGCGGCGAGGTGAGCGGGATCATGCTCGGAGGGCTTGGGGTCGCCGCGGGTGCCGGAGGGCGCGGCGTCCTCATCGGCGGCCTTGGCGCTGGTGTTGGGGACGACTTCTCTGGAATCGGCATCGGGGGGCTCGGAATCGGGGGAGGCGGCGACCTGACCGGGATCTTCGTGGGTGGAGCCGGAGTGGGGGGAGGCGGCACGATCAAGTACCTGAGCATCGCCGGACTCGGCGTCGGCGCACCGACCGTTCGCGGCGTCGCCATCGGCGGGCTGGCGGTGGGTGGCCACGACCTCGAGGGGCTGATGATCGGTGGCGCGACGGTGCGCGTGGTGGAGGACGGCACGCTGCGCGGCGTTGGGGTGAGTGCCGTGAACTACATCCAGGGGACCCAACGCGCGCTCACGATCGGCATCGTGAACTACGCGTGGCGCCTCCACGGCGTGCAGCTCGGCCTCATCAACATCGTGCGCGAGAACCCGGCAGGACGTCGCGTGCTGCCGCTGGTGAACTGGGGGTCGTAGCCTCGCGAGCCTCGCGAACCTCGCGAGCCTCGCGAACCTCGCGAGCCGAGTGCGCAGGTCGCGTGAGGCGCGCCGCATCCGGCGCGCCCTCGGCGGCGCTGCTGCCTAACGTTCCATCGCGCGCGTGATCCACCGCATCACCTCGGCACCCTCCCAGCCGCTCGCGGGATTCACGCCAGTGCCGAGCATCGCGTCGCGCACCCCTACGTAGTAGCGCCGATAGTCGCCGGGAATGCGGGGGACGTCGTGATGTACGGCAGCGTCCCCCTCCATCACGGTCAGCACGCCCGGCCGAGGATCCACTCCCCACCCGTCGTCGCCCGGGGTGCGCCCCGCCTTGAGCGCATCCTCCTGCGCATCGAGGCCGTACTTCACGAAGCTCCCGCGCGTCCCGTGCACGGCGAACCGCAGGTCGTTGGCCGCCACGAGCGTCGAGGCGTGCAACACCACGCGACGCCGTGGATAGGTGAGCACCACGTGGAAGTAGTCGTCCACCTGCGCGCCCTCGCGCATCGCGGCGATGTCCGCGTGGATCGCCGCGGGCTCCCCGAAGAGCAGCAGTGCCTGGTCCACCAGGTGCGGGCCCAGGTCGTACCAGAGGCCGGCCCCGGGGCCGGCGCGCTCGCGCCACCGGTCACGCACCACGGGCCGATACCGGTCGAAGCGGCTCTCGAAGTACGTCACCTCGCCTAACGCGCGCGCCTCGAGCAGCGCGCGCAGGGTGAGGAAGTCGCTGTCCCAGCGGCGGTTGTGGAAGACCGACAGCACGCGCCCCGCGCGATCGGCATGTTCCGCCACGGCCCGGGCTTCGCCCAGCGTCACGGTGAACGGCTTGTCGACCACGACGTGCCGGCCCGCGTCCAGTGCGGCATGCGCCTGCGGCGCGTGGAGCGCGTTCGGCGTGGCCAGGACGACCAGCGCGACCTCGGGATCATCGAGCGCCGCCGTCAGGTCGGCGTGGCAGCGTGTCCCCGGCCAGTGGGCACGGACCTCGTCAGCCCTGCTGGTCACGACGGCGTGCAGGTGCAACCCGTCGACCGCACCAATCAGGGGAGCGTGAAAGGTGCGGCCGACGTATCCGTAACCGACCAGCGCGACGCCGAGCGAAGCGGGCACGTCGCGAGTGTCTCGCAACGCGCTACCGCCGGCTGGACGGCGGTACCATCCCCTTCATCCGCATGTAGGTGATGATGTTGCCGTAGTGCTCACCGTCGTGCACGGCGTTCAGCGCCAGGGCGCCCACCTTGGTGTTCGGCCCGCCAAAGAGCGTGACCGCCGCCCCCGCGGCCGACGCCGGGATGGCATAGGCCTTGGCGCAGTACGCGGTCGACTCCTTCAGCGCCTTGACCAGCGCCGCCTTGGTCTTGGCGCTCCGCTCCACCGCGTCCTCCGCTGGCTGCGGTTCGCCCAGCGCCGCCGCGCAGATCATGTTCTGTGAGCCGGCGATGTGGCCGATCAACTCGCCGAACGTGCGCACCGTGGCCACGGGCTTGTATGCGTAGTCGGCCTCGGACAGTTCCTCGGCGGCCATGGTGATGTTGCGGATCACCCCTTCCCAGTTGGCCTTGATGGCTGCAATGCCGGGGTCGCTCGCCTGCGCAGCGACGAGGGTGGGAGTGGCCAGCAGGAGGGCGGCGAGTGCGGCCGTTGTGGTGGATGCAACGACGCGGGCAGGTGAGCGGCGCATGGCGACTGCTCCGGAAGTGGGGAGAGACTGCGGTCGCCGGAGAACATCACCCAAATGAAGGCGCCGGCAAGGCGCCCGGGGCCAGGCGCGCGGTGCCGGGATGGGTAGCGCGAGCGGGGACGGTCGTCCCGGCGCGGTTGACGCTTCCCGCTCCTCACGACAAGTACCGAGGACTACGACTTCCTCCCCATATGGCGCCGACTCCCTCCCGCCCGCCCTCGCCTCGCGACGCCCGCCACATCGACCTCTCCTTCCTGGAGGGGCCGCGCTCCCGCTGGCGCGAGTTCGCCAGCGTCCTGAGCATCGCGGCCGAGTTCATTCGCGGCTTCCGGACGCTGCACTTCGTTGGACCCTGCGTGACCTTCTTCGGGAGCGCGCGCTTCAAGGAGGACCACCCGTACTACGAGGCCGCGCGGGAGCTGGCGCGGCGGGTGGGGCAGGTGGGGTTCACGATCATGACCGGTGGCGGGCCCGGGATCATGGAGGCAGCCAATCGCGGCGCGCGCGATGCCGGCGCCCGCTCCATCGGCTGCAACATCGTCCTGCCGCACGAGCAGTACGCCAACCCGTTCCTCGACATCTCGCTCACCTTCGAGCGCTTCTTCGTGCGCAAGGTCCTGCTCCTCAAGTACAGCGTGGCCTTCGTCGTGATGCCAGGCGGTGCGGGGACGGTCGACGAGCTGTTCGAGACCATCACGCTCATCCAGACGGGGAAGGTGGAGAACTTCCCCATCCTGCTGTACGGTCGCGACTACTGGGGCCCGACGCTCGCGCAGATCGATCGCATGGTGGCGGAAGGGACGCTGGGACGGCGGGAGCTCTCCTTCGTCTTCGTGGCCAACGACGTGGAGGAAGCCACGCTGCTGCTCCGGGAGCGCCTGGTGGCGATGTGGCGGGAGCGGGCCGGGCGGAAGGACACCCCCAAGTGGTGGTTCCTGGAGGCGGCGCCTTGACCGCGACGGCGTGGCCGGTAGCGTTGTCCCCGTCGTCGACGTGCCGTTTCGGTCCCGCGCTGTCCCAGGCATTCCCCTAATTGCCGGAGGCTGTCGTCATGGTTCCGCTCGCGTCGCTCGTGCTCCCCATCTTCCTCTCAGCCGTCGCCGTCTTCGCCGTCAGTTCGGTCATCCACATGGTGCTGGGCTACCACAAGAACGACGTGCGAGCCCTGCCTGACGAGGATGCCGCAATGGCGGCCATTCGATCCTTCAACCTGGCGCCCGGGGACTACGGGGCGCCCATGGCCGGCTCCATGGCGGCGATGAAGGAGCCGGCCTTCGCCGAGAAGCTGAAGGCGGGTCCGTGCTTCTTCATGACAGTCCTTCCGTCGGGCGGCACGCAGATGGGGAAGGCCCTGGGGCTCTGGTTCGCCTTCTCCCTCCTCGTCTCGCTCTTTGCCGCGTACCTGGCGTCTCGCACGGTGGGAGCGGGTACCGACTACCTGACGGTCTTCCGCCTGGTGGGAACAACGGCGTGTGCCAGCTACTCCCTGGGCCTGATGCAGAACTCCATCTGGTACGGCCGCAACTGGCCGATGACCCTGAAGTCGATGTTCGATGGGCTGGTCTATTCGCTCGTGACGGCGGGAGTGTTCGGCTGGCTCTGGCCGGCCTGACGAGTCATTCGGAGCCGGCACGACGAACGCGGACGGAAGATCGACGAACGTCGATCCCCCGTCCGCGTTCGACTTCACGGCGGCTGGAGGGGAGTCCGGTGGAAACCCGGTGGCATCTGCCGCCACCCCGTGCCCTCACCCCCAACCCAGCGCCGAGCCCCTGACCGGGTGCTCCCCCCAGCGCGCCGCGTTCATCAGTCCTTCCGATTGGACGGACGCGTGCCGCCCGTTTTGCACGCCGCGAGTTCCTGGGATGCGATCCGCCCATCCGCTGCGCCGGGCGCCGGTGCTGCAGCCAACGGTCGCGCGACCGTTCCCTGGCGTGCTGGACAGGGTCGTCAGGCGGACTGAAGTTCACGACAGGCGCGCACGGGGGGACGTATCGGCGACCGGGCGGTGATGCAGCTGGCGGGCTGGCCTCCGGGCCAACGGGCCGGCCGGGTGGAGAGGCGGCGACTGCGCTCAAAGGGAGCCAGCGCGCCGGCACGTCGCGCGCGCCACCTGGCGGCAGTCGCGGTGCTGCTCGCGGCGCCCGGCTGCACGCCGTCCCGAGATGCCAAGGCGCCGCTCCCGGGTTCGACCCTCGCCGAGCTGCGCGCGCTCGCCCCCGTGGAGCGGACGATCGTGGCGCGGCTCTCGGTTCCGCAGGCGTATCGCCGATGCGGCGATGAGGACTCAACCGCAGAGTGGCTACCCGCCACGTGTGGCGAGCCTGTCGGTGAGCGCACCGTTTCCCCGGAGGTGCTGGCGCTCGCCGCGCGAGCCGTTGGTGCCGCGCGCGCACAGGGTGACACCGACGCCCTGGCGACGGCTGCGCTCATCGACCTGGTGTGGGGAGACGGGTCACGCGCGTCGCTCGACGCGGCCATTGCAGGACTCGAGGGTGCGTGCCTCGCGGCGGAGCGGTGCGGCGACGCGCGGAGTGACCTGTCGGCGGCGTACCTGGTGCGCGCTGGCGTGCGACGAGAGGCCAGTGACCTGCTGTCGGCAATCGACGTGGCGACGCGGGCCGTACTCGACGACTCCGCGAACGTGCCGGCGCGCTTCAACCTCGCCCTCGCACTCGAGCGGGCAGGACTCGTCGATGTTGCGGAGCAGGCGTGGGGCGACGTGGAGCGGCTCGAGCGTCAGCCGGGGTGGCGCGGCGAGGCAGTGGCGCATCGGCGGGCTCTCCAGCGCGTGCGCGAGGCGCAACCGGCGCCGGCGCTCACGGCGTCCCTCCCCGGCCTCGACGCGCGCATCGCGAGCGATCCGCAATGGGCCCGGTTGCAGGCGTTCGACCATCTGCTTCCTGCCTGGGGCGTGGGCGAGGTCGCCGGCGATCGTTCGGCGGCAACCACCGC
>CAZVDJ010000319.1:0-5667 GCA_964626245.1 uncultured Gemmatimonadaceae bacterium | reverse complement strand
CACGCACGGCGGGGTCCTTGAGCGATTCCATCAGGGCGCGCTGCCCGCGTTCGGCGTTGCGCGGGTGCAGGAGGGCGCGAATCCCCAGGCCGTTGTTGATGTACGGATAGACATCGACGGCCACGTCCTGGCCGGCGGCGCGCGCCGCCCTGATGCGTGCAATGGCCAGGTCCATCTTTCCCCAGTTTGCCTGTCCGGCGGTCTTGAGGTGGTAGATGTGCACCGGCGTGTTGGCGGCCGCGCCGATGCGCAGCGCCTCGTCGATGGCCTCGAGGAGCCGGTCGCCCTCGTTGCGCATGTGCGTGTAGTAGCGGCCGCCGTGGCGCCCGGCCACCGCCGCCAGCGCGGCGATCTCCGCCTCGCTGGCAAAGATCGCCGGCGGATAGATGAGCGAGGTGGAGAGGCCGATGGCGCCGGCCTTCATCGCCTCCTCCACATACGCGCGCATGCGGTCCAGCTCGGCGGGCGTCGCCTGGCGCGCCGAATCGCCAATCACGATGCGGCGCAGCTGCGTGTGTCCCACGTTCTGCGCCACGTTGAGCGGCATCCCGGCCGCCTCGAGCTTGCGGAAGTACTCGCGCATCGTGCGCCAGCCGCGCGACTGCGCCGCCTCTCCCTCCAGGGGCGCCGACGACGCCCCCTCGCCCGCCTGGATCGTCGTGATCCCCTGCGTGAGCAGGTTGATCGCCGCATCGCCGCCGCGCGTGATGAACATCTCGCCGCTCTGTCCCATCATGTCGATGAAGCCGGGGACCACGACCTTGCCGGTGGCGTCGATCACCGCACGCGCGCGCGCCGGGTCGAGGCGGCCAATGGCCGTGATGCGCCCGTCCTTCACCGCCACGTCGGCGCGGTACGAGGGGGCACCGGTACCATCCACCACGTGCCCGCCGCGAATGACCACGTCGTAGCTCGCCTGTGCGCGGGTGACCGTGGGCGTGAACGCCAGCAGCAGCGCGGCTGAAGCGGCGGCGATGGAGTGGCGGGACATGCGGGTCATCTCCGGCAAGTGGCAGCGAATGTGGCGGCGAAGCGCTGGACCATCCGCCGCGCGGCCGCGCGAAGCTATTCCGGGGGGCACGATGGGGCGAGGGCGGGGGTCAGGCGACGCGGGGGTGATTCCCCGCAGCGTTCGACCACGTCATCTTGCCCTCCGTTGGCGGTTGCGGGCGGTTGCCCGCGCCGGCGCAACCTCCCCTCTCCGTGCGTCCTGCCGTGATGACCCCCTCTCGTCCCGCCCGCCGCCTCGGTCTCCTCACGTCGCTCGTCGCCGCGACCGCCGCCGCGTGCGGTCCCGGTGAGAGTGCCACGAGTGATTCCGCGGCCACCGCCGCCCAGGCCGCTGCAGCCGCCGAGGCCCCGTCCGTCCAGATCCTCTCGCCTGCCGAAGGCGACTCCGTCTCCCTTCCATTCACCGTGACGCTCGGCGCCACCGGCGTGGACGTCGTGGTCGCGACGGGACAGCGCGAGCCGGGGAAGGGGCATCACCACCTGGTCATCGACGCCGATGCCGCGGAGGGCGACACCGTGCCGCTGGGAGGGCCGCCGTCGGTGATCCACATGGGGAACGGGGGCCACCGAACGCGCGCTCGACTCGCTCCCCCCAGGCCCGCATCGCATCATCGCCGTCTTCGCGTGGGGCGACCACGTGCCGATGGCCGGGGTCAGGCGCGACACGGTCACGGTCATCGTTCGTTAGGCGCGCTGGCGCACGCCGGGGTTCCGCTCCCCGGCGTGCGTAGGGTTTGGCGCACCGGCGTCGCCGGGGTTCAGTTCCCCGGCGTCGCCTTCATCCGGGTCTCGAGGTCGGCCAGCCCCTTGGCGATCTCGTCGCCGCTCACCCAGCGCCCGCGCACCATCACGCCCGAGCGCCGCTGGAGGTTGGCCACGTTCTGGAGCGGGTTGGCCTCCAGCAGCACCAGGTCGGCGCGCATGCCCGGGGCCACGGTGCCGAAGTTCCCGTCCAGCTGCAACACCTCGCGGGCGTAACGCGCCACCGTCGCGGTCCCGCTCTGCAGGATCTGGAAGGGGGTGAGCCCGGCCCTGGCCATGACCTCGAGCTCGCGATGCAGCGCAAAGCCCGGCACGTTGAACATCTGCGGCGAGTCGGTCCCCATGAGGATCGGCGCCCCGGCGTCGGCCAGGTGCTTGAGCATCTGGCGGCGGAGCGCCAGGTGATGCTCGGCGTCGGCGGGGGCGATGCGCAGCTGGCGGTCGAGGTTGGTGCGCTGCCGCTTCTGGTTCATCCACCCGTTCACCCACTGCCGAGGGGCGTACTTGAGCTCTGGCAGCGTGGCGGCAATCGCCTCGGCGGTGTCGGGCTTGGTGAAGTTCTCCCACAGGAACATGGTGGGGACGTTGTAGACGCCGGCCTCGCGCGTGCGGCGCGCGTAGTCGCGCAACCGATCGGGCTGCACCGCGCGCCACATCTGCTGCGGGTAGACGGTGTCGGTGGGCGAGGCGATGCGCGCCTTCATGGCGTCGCTCACCGAGCCCTCCACGTAGCCGTCCAGGTGGTCGATGGTGGCCTGCCGTGCAGCCAGGGCCTGGTCGATGCCCACGAGGGCCGGGATGTGGCCGCCTAACGTGATTCCGACCTGCTTTGCCACCGCGACGGTGGAATCGTACGTGGCGCGCGTGGGACCGGGGTGGATCTTGAGCAGGTCGTAGCCCGCCGCCTTGTGCTCACGCACCAGGCGTGCAGCGGTGGCCGGGTCGGGGGCGCTGTTGCCGTTGATGGAGGGGGCGGCCACGTAGAAGGTGGGCCCCACCATCGCCCCCGAGTTGAGCCGCTTGGCGAGGGCCAGCTGGTAGGTGGCGCCCAGCATCCCGCGAATCGTGGTGACGCCATTCGCGGTGTAGAGGAACATGATGTCCTGCAGGAGCTGCTCGCTGGCCCCCTGCGGCGGGACGTGCGCGTGCATCTCGGCCAGCCCCGGCATGAGGAAGCGTCCGCGCCCGTCGATGCGGACGGCGTCGGCTGGAATCGAGGCCCCCTGCGCCGGTCCCATGCTCGCGATGCGTCCGTCGCGCACGATCACCGTCTGGTGCTCGAGCACGCGTTCGCGATCCATGGGAATCACGGTGACGTCGACGAAGGCGGTGGCCTGCGCCCGCGCAGGAGCGGGGTTGACGGCGGCCAGCAGGGCGAGCGCGGCGAGCGCGGTCGACGCGAGGCGCGGGCGATGAGGGGAGGGAGAGCGGGAAGGCATGGCAGCGAGGGCGTCGGGTGCGGGGAGGGGGAACATCGCACACGAAACGCCGCGTCGCGAATATCCGGGATCGAGCGGGGACCGGGCGCGATGCCGGAGTGGTGGGGCGAAACGCGAACGCGCGACCGGGGAGGTCGCGCGTTCGGCGCCAGACGACGGGGGGCGGGAGGCGGCGAGGGCGATGTCCGCCTCGTGCCTCGGTCCGAGTCTCCCGACTTACTGCATCTGCACCCAGTGCCGCTCCTTCACCCGCACCAGGATCGCCGACCCCTTGAGGGCGCTCTCCACTGCGCACTTGGAGTAGACCACGTCCTGGTTGCCGGCCACGAAGCTGGGGTCGGCCAGCACCGTGTTGGCCGCGTACACGGCGCCGCGGATGTTGGCGGTCCCGTTCCCCTTCCGGATGTCGTCGCGCACGATCACGAGTCCGTAGAACTCGAACTTTCCGTTGATCTCGAGGTCGCCGTTGACCAGCAGGATGCCCTGCCCGTATCCGTTGCCGTTGAGCTTCACCGAGCTCGGGAAGTAGATGATCGGGTACCGACCGTAGCACCCCTTCACCGTGCCCGGACGAAACGGTTCTCCCCAGTTGGTCTGGATGGAGTGGTCGCAGGTGCTGTCGGTGCCGACCGGCGCGATATCCGAGTTGTAGGTGCCGCCGGGGAGGACGACGTCGGCGTTCGCCACCAACGAGTTCCACGACTCCGAGCCATACCGAACGTAGGTGTTGGAGTCGGCGGCGATGGAGTCGTAGACGACCGCCGGTGTGGAGGGGATGTTCTGGCTCTTGTACGTCACGGTGTTGCCCGGCGCGGCGACGACCGCCGGCACGGTATCGTTCGGGATGCTGGCACACTGTCCCCAGCCCGCGGGATCGGTATCGCGGCCGTCGACGATGGCGCTTCCCGTGATGGTCAGGTTGCCGGCGGTCGTGATCGCCCCCCGCGGCGTGATGGAGGGATAGGCGATGCGCACGAAGGCGCTGGTCTGACGACGGGATTCCAGCGCGGCATTCGAGATGTTGGCCGCACCTTCCGAGGTGACCCAGAACGAGGTGGGGGTGAGGCGCGTGATGCGCACATACGCGGTGTCGCCTTGCGCCACGTACACGCGCGAGGAATCCACCGCGCCCGTCGCCATGGCGCCCGGGAGGTTGCGGCCGCGGTCCCAGTTCGAGATCTCGGAGTTGAGGCCGAACTCGGCGACGGCGAAGGCGCGCTGTTCCACCAGCGCGTTGCGTCCGCCGCGGAACTCCTGGGTCGACGTGAAGAAGGCGCCCGAGATCATGAGGGCGATGACCACGATCCCGAAGAGCGCCGTAATGAGGGCGGCGCCGCGACGCCGCGGGGGGGTGGGCGAGGGCGCGAGGCCGAAGTCGTCGTTAGGCTGGGTCACTTGAAGTTCCTCAGGGCGATGCGGAAGATGGTCGAATCGGTCATGAGTGCGCCCTTGCGCTCCGTCACGGCCGACGTGCCTCCCTCGGCGCGCAGGAAGACGTCGAGGCGGGAGAGGCGCAGCTTCTGTGCAATCCCCGTGAGGCGCGTACCGGTGGAGTCGAAGTAGCGGAACTGCAGCCCGCTGGGGTTGCCGTCGCCAGCCACGAAGGGGCGGTAGGGGCCAGAGATGGGCGTAGGCGAGGTCCAGGCGCCGTTCGTGTACTCGGAGTAGTTCAGGTACCACGCGCCCGATCCCGAGCTCTGGAGCAGTTCGTAGCGCATGGGACGCGTGAAGCGCGCCACCGCTCCCACGCGCACCGAATCCGCGATGTTGCCGCCAGTTGAGGAGACGATCGTCGTCCGGAAGCGCGGCTTCGTCCCCGGCGGGTCCAGCGCCGGGTCGGCAAAGGGCGCCCCGGGACAGGTCGTGGTGTTCTGGTCGAACGCGGTGATCGACAACTTCTGCCAGGCGTCGTCCTCGGCGCCAGCCAGCAGGGAATCGTTGTACGCGAAGACGGTGTCCCCGGGCGTCGGGCGCGAGATCCAGGTGGTCATGGTGTGCCGCGCGAGGTTCGTCGGCATCACGTCGAAGGTGTTGGCCGTGCGATCGCAGATGACGGCGCTGCCGTACGTGCCCAGGAAGGCGAAGCGCTGCTCGGTCATCTCGAGGACGTCGCCGCCGGCGCTGCTGATGGAGCGCACGTCCTGGGGGAGCATCATTCCCCCCAGCCGCAACTCGCGACGCATCGTTGCCGTGTTCGCGCTGTCCTTGTAGACCTGCTGCTGCTTGCTGAAGGTGCGCACGAGCGCCGCGCCGACGATGCCCAGTATGGTGAGCACCACGAGCAGCTCGACCAGCGTGACACCGGACCGGCGACGTCCGCCGGCTCGGAACGGGCGAGCGGAGGTCAGTCGCGGCATGGGATGATGGAGGTGTAGACGAGGGGGCGAACCCGGCCGCGGAAGGTGACGGAGTCGACGATCGTCTTGATGTCGTTGCCGTCGGTGATGCGCCACCG
>CAZVDJ010000318.1:0-5675 GCA_964626245.1 uncultured Gemmatimonadaceae bacterium | reverse complement strand
GGCCACGATGGGGGACAGGCGGGGGCCGCCAGGCGCAAGTTCCACGGGTCCTCGCGGCGCGGTCACGCGGCCACGCCCCCCGCCAGGTGGCGGCGAATCCCGGCAAAGGTGTCGCGCCACCCGCGATCGCACGCGGAAAGGAACGCGTCGCCGGCCTCGCCGTCGGGAAAGCCGGCCTGCGCCACGCGAAGGTGCGCGCCGCCGGGGGCGGGCCGCACGGAGAACTCGGTCTCGAATGCGGCGTCCAGCGGCGGCGGTCCCGAGCGCGCGTGATAGCGGTAGTCCGTCAGCAGCAACCGTCGCGGCGCGTCGACCACCCGCATCGTGGCCGTGGTGACATAGTCGGGATCGTCTTCCTCGCTCCCCCAGGCGGCGGCCCAGGTGCCGCCGCTTCCCGGCAGGATGATGACACGCGCCGCCCCCCACCAATCGCGAATGGCGCTGGGCGTGACGAGGAGGGCGAAGAGCCGCTCCGGCGTGCAGTCGAACGACTCTTCGTGCACGTGCGTACGCATGGGCAACCGGCGCCGTCCTGGCGCGTGCTGAGTGAAGCGGGTGACGCGTTCGAGGCGAAGCTAGCGGTTGCCGTCGCCCCGTCCAGCACACATCGTCCCGGCGCGCGAATCGTCCGTCCCCACTCGCTGCCGCCCGACCTCCAACCACCGCCTCCGTGACCGTCCTGCCAGCCAGCCGTAGCTCCCGGACCCGAACGGCGCGCGCCGTGTGCGCCGTCGTCACGCTGCTGTCGGTGTCGGCGTGCGGCACGGCCGCCGAGAAGCAACCCGCGGGCGCGAGCGCCGCCGGCGACCGCACCGCCGCGCTCATCGCGCGCGGCGACTCGCTGCAGCTGCCCGGCGAGTGGACCCCTCCCCCAGGCGACGCACTGGAGCACTCGATCGCCGGCTTCGCCACCACGCTCTGCGCCGCCGTCTTCATCACGGGACTCGACCCCGCCGATGCAGCCGCCAACGTCGGCTGGTTCACGTCACCGCCGGAGGAGCGTGCCCTCGTCACCGACACGGTGATCGATCGGGCCACGCAGACCGTGCGGCTCAAGCTCCCGTCGGGGGTCTGGCGCGTGGCGCGGAAGTACGGCAGCCAGGGGTGCATCCCCCTGCCCAAGGATCGCGACTCGGTCTTCTTCACCCCCGTGGTGGTGAAGCCCAACCTCCCCGATGCCGCGACCACGGCGTGGCCCATGGGCGACCGGATCGAGCCGGTCCCATGGCCAGCCGGCGTCGACTCGGCCAAGGTGGCGCAGGCGATGACGGTGGGGTTCGGCAACGATTCCGCCATGACGCTCGCGCTGCTGGTGACCCACAAGGGGCGGATCATCGGCGAGCGCTACGGCGCAGGGATCGGGATCCACACGCCGCTGGAGAGCTGGTCGATGGGCAAGAGCCTGACCGGCACGCTGGTCGCCCGCCTGATCCAGATGGGTGAGTACCGGCTGGACCAGCCGGCGCCCATTCCGGAGTGGCAGCAGCCGGGCGACCCGCGACAGGAGATTCGCATCATGGACATCATGCGAATGTCGAGCGGGCTCCGCATCCGCGCCCCGCAGGACCCCGGCTACGACAAGTCGTTAGGCTATCCCGACCACCTCTGGTACTACACCGGCGCCGGCAACGCCTTCGAGTGGGCCGCGACACGCCCGCAGCAGTGGAAGCCCAACACCGTCGGCCGCTACCGCAACACCGATCCGGTGCTGGCCAACTACCTGGTGCGGCTGGCGGTGGAAAAGCGTGGCGAGGACTACCGCAGCTGGCCGCAGCGCCAGCTCTTCGACAAGATCGGCATCCGCGACGCCGTACTGCTCACCGATCCGTACGGCAACAACCTGACGCAAGGGGCCGAGTACCTGCCGGCTCGCGACTGGGCGCGGTTGGGCATCCTGTATGCGCAGGACGGGGTGTGGAACGGCGAGCGGCTCCTTCCCGAGGGATACGTGGACCACGTGAAGACCGTCGCGCCGGCGTGGCAGGCCGACGGGCGCCTCGTGTACGGCGGCGGCTTCATGTGGGTGAACGGGGATGGCGGCGACCCGATTCCGCGCGATGCCTTCTCGTTCCGTGGCGCCGGCGGACAGAGCACCATCATCATCCCCGATCGTGACATGGTCGTGGTGCGCATCGGCAAGTACGCCGGCTCGCGTCACGGTGACCGGGCATTGGAGCAGGCGCTGGCGATCCTGATCGAGGCCGTGCCGCCCAAGGCAACCTCGCCGTAGTCCGCCGAATGGCGGAGGGGAGCCCATGCTCCTCCTCCGCTATAGTTCGGGCATGGCGAGCGACCCTCGTGCGCGACCTCCGGGCGACGTGCGCCCTCCAAGCGATCTGCGCCCCGATCGGGGCGGCGGCGACGGCTCGCGCGTACGTCCCGGCGATCGATCGCCCCCGCTGTCGTGGCGGGACCGCTTCGTCGCGCTGCGCAACGTACCGCCCTTCCTGGCGCTCGTCTGGCGCACCTCCCCATCGCTGACGCTCTGGTCGGCGGCGGTGCGGCTGGTGCGCGCCCTCCTCCCCGTGCTCACGCTGTGGGTGGGAAAGCTCATCATCGACGAGGTGGTGCAGCTGGCGGGGGCAGGGCTCACGCTCGGCACACTCGCCGACTGGCAGCGCGACGGGCGCCTGCACCACCTGGCGTGGTTGCTCGCGGCGGAGTTCGGGCTCGCCGTGGGCGGCGACATCCTGGGGCGCGTGACGTCGCTCATCGACGGGCTGCTCGCGGAGCGCTTCAGCATCGCCACCAGCGTGCGCCTGATGGAGCACGCGGCATCGCTCGACCTGCAGGACTTCGAGGACAGCGAGAGCCAGGACAAGCTGGAGCGGGCACGCCGGCAGGCGAGCGGGCGCATGGCACTCATGAGCCAGCTCCTGTCGCAGGCGCAGGATCTCGTGACCGTCGCCTCCCTGGCGGCGGGGCTCGCCCTCTTCACCCCCTGGCTCATCCTCCTCCTGGTGCTGGCGCTGGTCCCCGCCTTCCTGGGCGAGGCGCACTTCAGCGCGCTGGGCTACCAGCTGGCCTACACGCGAACGGCCGACCAGCGCACGCTGGACTACCTGCGCCGCACGGGGGCCAGCGCCGAGACGGCCAAGGAAGTGAAGATCTTCGGCCTGCATCGCTTCCTGGTCGAGCGATACCGCGCCATCGCCACCGACTTCTATCGCGACACCCGCCGGCTCGCCGTACGACGCGCCTGGTGGGGGACGCTGCTGACCACGGTGGGGACACTGGGGTACTACGGCGCCTTTGCCTATCTCGCCTGGCGCACCGTGGCCGGCGAGTTCTCCATCGGCGACCTCACCTTCGGTGCGGCGTCGTTCCGGCGGCTGCGCGGATTGCTGGAGGGGCTGCTGGCGGGGGTGTCGCAGGTGGCGGGTCAGGCGCTCTATCTCGACGACCTCTTCTCCTTCTTCGAGTTGCAGCCGTCGATTACCTCGCCTCCCAACGCACGGCCGTTCCCCGTCCCCATCCGCCACGGCTTCGACTTCGAGGACGTGGGATTCCGCTATCCCGGCAACGAGCAGTGGGCGGTGCGGCACCTGTCGTTCCCGCTGCGCGCGGGCGAGGTGCTGGCGCTGGTGGGGGAGAACGGCGCCGGGAAGACCACGCTGGTCAAGCTCCTCACGCGCCTGTACGACCCCAGCGAGGGGCGGATCCTGCTCGACGGGCACGACCTGCGCGAGTACGACCTGGAGCAACTGCGCGCCAACGTCGGCGTCATCTTCCAGGACTTCGTGCGCTACGATCTCTCCGCAGCGGAGAACATCGCGGTCGGGCGCATGTCGGAAGGGAGCGATCGTGCGCGAGTGGAAGGGGCCGCGGCCCGCTCACTGGCCAGCGAGGTGATCCAGCGCCTCCCCCGCGGCTACGACCAGCTGCTGGGCCGCCGCTTCCGCGGCGCGGTTGAACTGTCGGGTGGCGAGTGGCAGAAACTGGCGATCGCCCGGGCCTACATGCGCGATGCGCAGCTCCTCATCCTCGACGAACCGACGGCGTCGCTCGACGCCCGTGCCGAGTTCGAGGTCTTCCAGCGCTTCAAGGAGCTGATGCGCGATCGCACCGGCGTCCTCATCTCGCATCGCTTCTCCAGCGTGCGCATGGCCGACCGGATTCTCGTCCTCGCCGATGGCACGGTGGAGGCCGTGGGGACGCACGAGGAGCTGCTGCGGCAGGGCGGGCGGTACGCGGAGCTGTTCGAGTTGCAGGCGGCGGGATATAAGTAGGGCAGAAGACGAGAAGACGAGAAGACGAGAAGACGAGGGGGTGGGCGGGCGCTAGGCTCTCAGCTTTGCCTCCGCTAGGGCCCGCCGGAGCATCAGCAGGCGCACATCGGGATCCACCACGACCTTCTCCGGCTCGAACGGCGAGCGGATGGTCACCGTCGCTGAGTCGCCGGCGGCGAGCGTGAGTCGCGTGAGCGCCTGCGCGTAGGCCACCCTCGGTGCGCGCGTCGTATCCTCGGGAAAACGCTCCCCGCGCACCACCCCCACGTCCACCGGCATGCGTGCGTTGCCGCCGTTGCGCACCACCGCCGTGGTCTCCCACGCGTCACCCACCTTGCGGGTGGTGGCGCCCGACACCGTGTACTCGAGCGTCGAGACCGTGTCGAACCACTGGCGCACAAACTCGTCGTAGCGCCCGCTATCCGGGGCGTAGCCGCGCATGTGGGCGGTGAAGTCCTGCAGGGCGGCGTGATCCTCGGTGCCGCGGAAGCGCGCGATGAAGTCCTTCATCCCGCGCAGCGCCTGCGGCCGCCCCATCAGGTCGGCCAGCATCCAGAAGGTCCACCCGGCCTTCTCGTAGGTCACCACCCCATCGCCATCCTTGGAGCCGTCAATCAGGTACAGCTTGCGCTCGGCGTCGGCGCGGCGCTGTTCGGCCCAGCGCGATTCGAAGCGCTTGCGCGTCTCGTAGCCGGCGCGAAAGCCCTTCTCCTGCTCCAGCAGGAGCATGGTCGCGAAGTGCGACATCCCCTCGCTCAGCAGGTTGGCCCCGGGGCCGCGCCCCGGCTGCAACATGTTGCCCCACCACTGGTGCGCGATCTCGTGCGCGGTGACCATGAACGCCAGGTTCGTGCGCGGGTCGCTCTTGGTCAGGAAGCCGATCCCCTCGGAGAAGGAGATGTTGGTGGGGAAGCCCTGCGCGTAGCCGGCGAGCGCGGGGAACTCGGTCACCTTGAGCAGCTTCCATGGATACGTCCCGAACCACTCGCCGTACCAGCGGCGCGCGCTGTTCATCGCCGCCAGCATCTCGTCCACGTTGAAGCGGTGCGCCGGGTCGAAGTACAGCGCGGTTCCCTCGCCGCGCTTCACTTCGTATCGTCCGGCGATGACGTTGAAGGCCATCACCGGTTCGTCGGTCACCCACGTCGACGTCCGGCGTCCGTCCACCACCGAGTCGCTCACCAGCTCACCGACGCCGTTGGCAATGAAGTCCGCGGGGACGGTGATGCGCGTGCGAACGGTCATGGGGAGCTGGCCGCCGAAGAGCGACGGCGTGATCCCGACGTACCAGTCGTCGGGATACTGCCGTGGCTCGAAGCGGTTGTCTTCGTCGCTCCCGATCGCCTCCACGTAGCCCACGTACGGAAACCAGCTGGGGGAGAAGCCGGTCATCACCACCGCCGACGGCGTGATGAACTCGCCCGCCCCGCCGCCTCCCTTCGTTGG
>CAZVDJ010000317.1:0-5689 GCA_964626245.1 uncultured Gemmatimonadaceae bacterium | reverse complement strand
CGGCAACGACCGCCAGCGCCCCCCGCTCTCGTCTTCTCGTCTTCTCGTCTTCTGCCCCTCAGAGCCCTGCCAGCAGCGCGTCGTTGTTCTGCGTCGCGGCAATGCGCTTGATGAGCCATTCCATCGCGCTCTGCGGCGGCATCTGTTGCAGCCCGCGGCGCAACGTGTAGATCGCGTCGAGCTGCCCCTCCTTGTAGAGCTTCTCCTCGCGACGCGTGCCGCTGGCGGCAATGTCGAAGGCGGGGAAGATGCGCTTCTCGGCCAGCGAACGATCCAGCTTGATTTCGCAGTTGCCGGTGCCCTTGAACTCCTCGAAGATCACGTCGTCCATGCGCGAGCCGGTCTCGACCAGCGCCGTGGCGATGATCGTGAGCGAGCCGCCGCCGTCCTTTGGATGGACGGCGCGCGCCGAACCGAAGAAGGCCTTGGGCTTGGCCATGGCGCTGGTGTCGAGGCCGCCCGACATCGTGCGTCCGCTCCCGCGCTCGGCGGTGTTGTGAGCGCGTGCCATGCGGGTGAGCGAGTCGAGCACGATGACCACGTCCTTCCCCGTCTCGACCAGGCGCCGCGCGTGCTCCAGCACCATCTCGCACACTTCCACGTGCCGGGGGGCTGGCTGGTCGAACGAGGAGGCGATGACCTCACCCACACCCCACGAGATCGCCTCGCTCACTTCCTCGGGACGCTCGTCCACCAGGAGGATGAGGAGGACGGCGTTGGGGTGGTTGATCGCGATCCCCTCGGTGATCGCATGGAGGAGCATCGTCTTGCCGGCGCGGGCCGGGGCGACGATGAGGGCGCGCTGTCCGTAGCCGACGGGAGCCACGAGGTCGATGGCGCGCCGGGTGAGTTCGGGGCCGCCCTTGGCCGGGCGACCTGTCTCGAGCGTTAGGCGCCGCTCCGGGTAGGTCGCCGTGAGCGAGCCGAAGTCCGGGCGTCGTGCGAGCTCGGCGACGGGGACGCCATTCAGCTGCACCAGGTCGACCATGATGGTGCGCCCGCGATGGTCGCGCCCGGTGGTGGCCGCCATCTGGTCGCCGCGGCGCAGCGTGTACTGGCGGACGATGTGTGGGGGAACCCAGGCGTCGCCGGCGTCGGCGAGGTAGCTGTTGGCGGCCCGTCGGATGAAGCCGCCGTCGCGTGAGGAGTCGAACCAGCCGAGCGTTTCGCTGTCCGCGACCACCGGTTGCTGCGGCGCTTGCGGCTGGCCGTCCCGTCCGCGCCGCCCGTGGCGTCGTCGATTGCGTCTGCCGTTGCGATTGCCGCCGAAGTCATCGTCCCGGCGCTGGAATTCGTGGCGGGGGTGGCGTTCGTTGCCTGGTTGCGGCTCCCGGACTGCGCTCCCTTCGCCGCCGTCGTCGGCACCTCGTCCAGCCGTCTCGGCTGGCGGTGCGCCCTCGTCATCGGCGATGAGTCGTCCCTCGCGAGGAGCGGTCGTGTCTCCTCCCTCGGGGGCGCCGCCCTCTGTCGAGACGCCCTCACCGTCGCCATCGCGATACGGGTTGGGCTCGTTATTGGGGTCGGCGTTCGGCTGGCGCTTGTTGTACGGTCGCCGGCCGCGACGATAGGGGCGTCGACGTTCGGTCATGCAGCTGGATGGTTGTGGAGAGAAACGAGCGAGCGAGCGGCGTGGCCGCACGGCATCGCAACAGCGGGACGAAAGTCCAGATGGGTTCGATCGGGGTGCAACGCACGCAGGATGCGTTGCGGCGGAGCGGGAGTCCGGGGCGTTCGAGTCGAGTGGGGCGATGCGGGCACTAGCGGCCCGCGTCCTGTCGTCATCGCGCGGCGCGGAGAACACACGCGTTGCCGATGACTCCTGTCCCAACCGTGCGATCGCTTCTGGCCGCCACCCCAGCTTCCTGCCGGGGACACTGAAGAGGCCGACGCGTCGCGCAGGTCCCGAGGCGGTACAGCACGTCGCCTTAAGGATGCTACGAGTATCGCACGGGGCCTCGATTCGCGCAAGCAGCGCTCGCGCCCCATGCCTTACAGACCGCCCATGCGGGCGCGGGGCAACATCGCGACGCCGGCAACGGTTCGGCGCCGCAATCCGCGCGCGCCCCGCCGGCACCTCGAGCGAGCAGGACGGGGCGTCACGAGGGACGTGTACATCAGGCCCGCACTTCCGGCCTGCACATCAGGCCTCGACATCCGGACTGCGCGTCCGATGCCGCTCAGGAATCCTCCGCGATTCCCTCGATCGTGCGCGACTCGTCGATCACTCGGCGGCAGAGTTCCACGAGCCGGCGCACGGCCGCCAGGTGATCGGGAGAGAGCGGCTCCAGTTCCAGCAGCTGCGCCTCTGCCAGCAGGGCGGCCAGCGGGTTGTTCAAGCGGTGCTGCAGTCCGCGCGCGACCTCGCCCAGGGCGAGCGTCGCATGCAGTCGCTGCAGCGACGCCGCGATCGCCGCCCCGCTGCGGGATCCGGCGCGACGGGCCGCGCGGTCAAAGAGGTCGCGCAAGGCACCCGGCAGTTGGAGCGCGAGCGTCGACTCGGCCAGGACGGCGTCCACACCCAGCCGGGCCAGGTCGTCGCGGGGCGCCGCGGCGGGCGACTCGACCACGACGACCAGGGCCCGCTTGTAGCCGCACGCACGCAGCTCCCGGGCGAGCGCCACGCCGGTGGCGTACAACCGCCCCACCGCGAGGATCACGCAGTCGGCGTCGGGAGCGCCTCGCACGATGGAGGTGTCAGCAGCCTCCACGCGCGCCTCTGGAAGGATCGCCTGCACCACGGCCTGCAGCGCGGCCGAGGCATTCACATCGGTCGAGATGCACACGAGATGTGCGGAGAGCGCGGGATCGTCGGTCGCTCCCTCGGGCGCACCGATCGCCGCCACCCCTGGGGGCGTCTGCAGTCCGGCCCCCCCGTCCGGCCGAGGAAGGCTCACGCGACCGGCCCGCCGCGTGTCGCCACAACGGAAGGGCCAGCGTGCGCGCCTGCATCGCGCCCCGGCACCGCGTACTTTTCCACCATGATGGTTCCTTCCTCCGGCTTCGCAGCCGACCTGGCGACGCTGGTCGCCGACTATCGCGCGCACTCGAACATCGCGCACCTCAAGCAGCAACTGCAAGCGCTGGCGCGTTCCGCGATGCCTGACGCGGTGATCGTCGCGGCCGAGCCATACCGAGACGAGCCGGAGATCGTCGCGCCACTCTACGAAGTGGTGGTGGAGGCGCAGCCCGACAACGCCCGGGCGCTGGTCATGCTCGCCAACGCCTACTGGCTCCTGGGGCTGGGCCCGGATGTCGTCGAGGCAATCGCGAGTCGCGCCATTGCCGCCGACCCGGCCAACCGGGGCGCGTGGCACCTGTGGGCGCTGGCGGAGTCCGACGCACGCCGGCGGGTGGGGCGGTGGCAGCAGGTGGTGTCGCGCTTCCCAGGCGACGACCTGGCCCTGGCGAATGTCGCTGACAACGCCACGGGGGTGGCTGGGAACGAGCAGGACTACGACATGCTCGACCTCGCGGTCGCGTCGTACGAGTCGCTCCTGGAGCGCGCCACGGAACCGTCGCAGCGGCAAGCGCTGGAAACGGCGCTGCAGGCGCTGCGCGGGTGGAAGTTCTGATCGTCGCCGCGCGCGCAGGAGTCCCGGGCCTGCTGGGGAAACCTTCCGTCTGGGGTGCCGTATCTAACCAGAGCAGCCCTTCCCCCCAGAGCCCATGCCCATTCGCGTGACGCTCGCCGCGCGCTGGCGATACCTGCGTGCCGCCTTCCGGCGCGACCCCGCTCAACCGGCGCGCGTCTGGCTTCGACGCCACTGGCGAGCCTCGCTGGCCGTCACCACGCTTGTCGTCGGGGCAGCCGTCTTCGACGCGTGGGTGTATAGCTGCGGCTTCTCGCAGTGTCCCACCGCCGCCACGATTCGCGCCTTCGAACCGCCGGAAGGGGGACGCGTCCTGGATCGCAACGGACGCCTGATCGGGCGCCTCACGCTCGTGAAGCGGGTGAACGTCCCGCTGGCGCGCGTCCCCTCGCACGTGCGCCAGGCGTTCATCGCCACCGAGGACCGCCGCTTCTACGAACATCGCGGCATCGACTGGCGCGGCTTTGCCCGTGCCGTCTGGCGCAACACCACCGCGTTGGGGGTGCGCGAAGGGTTCAGCACCATCACCATGCAGGTGGCGCGCAACACGTTCATGGCTGAACGCGAGGCGCTCGAGCGCTCGCTCGGCCGCAAGCTCATCGAGTTGCGGCTGGCGCGCCTGCTGGAGATGCACCTGACGAAGGACCAGATCCTCGAGCGCTACCTCAACGTCATCTACCTCGGCAACGGTGTGTATGGCGTGGAGGGGGCAAGCCGTGACCTGTTCGGCAAGCGCGTGCAGTCGTTGAGCGTGGCCGAAGGGGCGATGCTCGCCGCCCTCCCCAAGGGGCCGTCGCTCTACACACCACGGCGCAGCGTGGAGCGCGCCCGCGCGCGGCGGGACCTCGTGCTCGGGCTCATGCACGAGGCGGGATATGTGGACGAGCGCCGGATGCGCGCGGCCAGGGGCGAGCGGCTGGTGGTGGCGCGGCGCGAGTGGACGCCGGTGCAGCCCCATGAGTCGTACGCGCTCGATGCCGTGCGGCAGGTGGTGGACTCGGTGCTGCGGAGCACCGGTGAGCGGATGTCGGAGCTGGTGGTGCACACCACGCTGGACCTCAACGCGCAGCAGGCGGCGGAACGCGCGGTGCGCACGCACGCGGACCGCATCGAGCGCGCGAGCTGGGCCTGGGATGGCGGAGGGCGTGGGCTGCAGGGTGCCCTGGTGGCCATCGATCCGCGCACGGGCGACGTGCGCGCCCTGGTCGGCGGGCGTCGCTATGAGCGTGGTGGCTTCAACCGGGCGATCATGTCGCGTCGCCAGCCCGGGTCCGCCTTCAAGCCGTTTGTCTATGCGGCTGCGCTGCACGCCGGCTTCACGCCGGCCACCCTGGTCGACGATGAACCGATCTCGATCGAGACCGACGACAAGGTCTGGACCCCCGCCAACTACGGACACGAGTACCGGGGCCGCGTGACGCTGCGGCAGGCACTGGCGCAGTCGGCCAACGCCGCCACGGTGCGCGTGTCACGCTCGGTGGGTGAAGGGCGCGTGGCCGAGGTGGCGCGCCGCAACGGGATCGCCTCCCGGTTGCAGGCGGTGCCGTCCATCGCGCTCGGCGCGGTGGAGGTGACGCCGCTGGAGCTGGTCACCGCGTACGCGCCCTTTGCCAACGGCGGGCTGCGCGTGTCGTCGCGGCTGGTGCGCCGCGTGGAGCGGTCGGACGGTTCGCTCCTCCATGCCGCGCCCGTGACCACGACGCCGGTGATGGATCCGCGCGACGCCTTCCAGCTGACCTCGATGCTGCGTTCCGTGGTGGACGAGGGGACGGGGCGCGCGGTGCGCGCGGCCGGCATCACGGGGCCGGTGGCCGGCAAGACGGGAACGACGAACAACGGAAGCGACGTCTGGTTCGTGGGCTACACGCCGACGCTGGTGGCCGGCGTCTGGTTCGGCTACGACTCGCCCCGTTCGTTAGGCGAGGGTGCCAACGGCGGGCGCTTTGCCGCTCCGGCCTGGGCCGACTTCTACCGGCGCGGCTGGCGCGAACGCGAGAACGCCGCGGCGTGGCGTGCCCCCGACGGCCTGATCGCCCGCGACATCGACCCCGCCACCGGGTTGCTTGCCGAGGAATGGTGCGGCAACCGGCGCCGCGAGT
>CAZVDJ010000316.1:0-5690 GCA_964626245.1 uncultured Gemmatimonadaceae bacterium | reverse complement strand
GACGCGCCTCAAGCTGCGTGGGGAGGCGGCGTGGGTGGGGCGTGCCGGCGGATCGCACGCCTGGTGGCGGACCAAGAGCGTGGCGGAGGCGGCGGTGGCCGACGCCGGACCGCTGGTGAGCGTGACCTTCCCCGACCGCGCCACGGCGGTGCTGCTCGTGGCCGATCCCGGCACGGTGCCGGAGTCAGCCGGCCAATCCCCTGCGCGGGCCAGCATGGCCGCCGCGGTTGCCTGACGATTCGATTCGAAACCTAACGACGGACCGGAGACCTCCGATGCCCATTCGCGTACTGGTCGTGGACGACGAACCCATCGCCCGGCGCCGCGTGCGCCGCCTGCTCAGGCTCGAGCCCGACGTGGACCAGGTGGACGAGGTGGGCAGCGGGGGCGAGGCGATCGCCGCCATCAAGAAGGAACGCCCCGACCTGGTCCTGCTGGACGTCCAGATGCCCGACGTCGACGGCTTCGGCGTGGTGGATGCCCTGGGCGCGGAACAGATGCCGCCCACGATCTTCGTCACGGCCTACAACGAGTATGCGGTGCGGGCGTTCGACGTGAATGCCATCGACTACCTCCTCAAGCCGTACGATCCCGATCGGTTTCGCGCCGCATTCCAGCGTGCCCGGTCGCACCTGGAGCGTGTCTCGTCGGCGGAGCAGGGGCGCAAGATCCGCGCATTGCTGGAGGAGGTGCTGGGCGAGGACCGCACCTCGGCGGCCCTGGCCGACCGCCCGGCCGCGTCCGCCAATTCGGCGCAGCCGATGCCGCGCACCCGGTTCCTCGACCGCCTCATGGTCAAGCACGATGGGCGCGTCTTCTTCGTGAAGGTCAGCGACGTCGATTGGTTCGAGGCGTCGGGGAACTACGTCCGGGTGCACACCGGCAAGGTCTCCCACCTGATCCGGGAGACGATGCACCACGTGGAATCGCAGCTCGACCCGTCGATGTTCGTGCGCATCCATCGCGCCGTGATCGTGAACATCGACCGGATCAAGGAACTGCAGCCCTGGTTTGCCGGCGACTACGTGGTGATCCTGCGCGATGGGCGCCAGCTCAAGCTCAGTCGCACCTACCGCGAGCACCTGCAGTCGCGCATGCACCGCTTTGCCTGATCAATACCGGTGACGCCCGGTCAGGTTAAGTCGGGCTAAAGGGCCGGCGCTGGATGGCCGATACCGAATGGGGGAATGCTCGCGTGCCTGGGCGTTCCCCCGTTCCATTCCCGCCACCGCCCGCCCGCCCCGATGTCCGCCTCCGCCACTCCCGTCTCCGACCGCACGTCCATGCTGGCGCGTGCTCGCGCGGACGTTGACCGGTCGCTGGGCCTGCTGCTCCTGGCCCACCTTCCGGTCGCGCTGCTCGTCGCCACGGTGCACGGTACCTGGACCACGGCCCTGGCCTTCGCCGCGCCGCTGTCGTTCGGGATCTTCGCGCTCACGCGCTTCCGGCCGGGGGCGCCGATCACGCGCTTCGCCGTCGCCTCGGCCTTCATGGGCTACTCGGCGATCTTCATCCACCAGAGCCACGGCATGGTGGAGGCGCACTTCCACGTCTTCGTCTCGCTCGCCTTCCTCCTGTCGTATCGCGACTGGCGCACGCCCATCGTGGCCGCTGCGGTCATCGCCGTGCATCACCTGGGCTTCATGGTGATCCAGAACGGGGGGGGCGGCGTGCACCTCCTGCCGCACGGCCAGAGTTCCCTCCCGATCGTCCTCCTGCACGCCGGGTTCGTGGTGATGGAGACGGCGGTGCTGGTTTGGCTGTCGCAGCGCCTCAAGGCCGAAGTGCAGGAGTCCGACCGGTTGCAGCAGGTGGCGCACGAACTGGCGGCGGGCAATGTCGATGTGGACGTGGAGGGCGGGGAGACGGCCGAGGCCTATCGACAGGTGATCGTGGCGGTGCGCGCGCTGGTGTCGGAGACGGGCGCCGTCTCGGCGGCCGCCAAGGCGAACGACTTCACCCGGCGCGGCGACGCGTCGCGGTTCGAGGGGTCCTACCGTCGCGTGATCACCGAGCTGAACGCGTCGATGGATGCGGTGCAGCAGGCGCACGGGCAGGCGGCGCGCGAGCGTGACGAGGTGCTGCGCTTCCTCGACGCACTGAAGGGCGCCGTGGATCGCCTGGCCGAGTGCGACATGACCGCGCGCCTGTCCGGGACGTTCAGTGGCGATCAGCGTCGTGCCCAGGATGCCTTCAACGCCGCCGTCGCGCGGCTGGAGGAGACGCTGGCCGAGGTCGCCGTGCTCGCCGCCAGCTGCACCTCAGCCTCCGGCGAGATCTCGGAGGGCAGCGAGCAGCTCGCGAGCGGCGCCTCGGCCCAGGCGGCCGCCGTGGAAGAGTCGTCCGCGTCGCTGCACGAACTCTCGGCCATGACGCGCACGACGGCGCAGCACGCCCACGCCGGGCGCCAGCTGGCCGACGAGGCGCGCGCCACCGCCACCTCGGGCGTGCAGGCCATGCAGGGGCTCAGCGAGGCCGTGGCCCGCATCAAGGCCAGCGCCGACGAGACCGCGAAGATCGTCCGCACGATCGACGAGATCGCCTTCCAGACCAACCTCCTCGCGCTGAACGCCGCGGTCGAGGCGGCACGCGCCGGCGACGCCGGCAAGGGCTTCGCGGTGGTGGCCGGCGAGGTGCGCGAACTGGCCATGCGCTCCGCGGAGGCGGCGCGCAACTCGAGCGACCTGATCGCACAGTCGGTGACGCACGCCGCGTCGGGCACCGCGCTCTCCGCCGAGGTGGCACGACGCCTGGGCGACATCGACGAACGCGTGCGCCAGGTGCGCGACGTGATCAACGAAATCGCCTCCGCCAACGAGCAGCAGGCGACGGGAGTGTCGCAGATCACCAGCGCGGTGGAGGAGGTCGGCCGCATCACGCAGGAAACCGCCGACAACGCCGAGCGCGCGCAGCACGTGGCCGGGACTCTCTCGGAGGAGGCCAGCCAGATGGACGCGCTGATCGCCGCCTTCCGCGTGGAACGCCACGAAGCGGCGCGACGTCCGGCCACCCCGCCCGTCCAGGCGACGCCGCTGGGGCGCCGGCAGGCGCGCGCGCTGGAGCCGGTGCGAGTGCCTGCAGGAGGCGGGGGCCGTTAGGCGCCCCATGTCCGACGACCCGCATGTCGCCTGACGCGCCGCACCGCCTTGCGCCCGCACCCTCGGGTGACCGCGACTGCCTGTCGCGTCGCCTCGAGCTGCCGCGCTCTCGCCGCGTCCTCGTCATCGACGACGAGGGGGCGGTGCGGGGCGTCCTGCGTCGCTGGCTCAAGCGGCGTGGATGGGAAGTGTCGGAGGCGCCGGATGGTGCCTGCGCCCTGGAGCAGCTGCGTCACGCGCCGGGCGATGCGCCCACCAGCGACTTCGACGTGATCATCTGCGACCTGCGCATGCCCGCCCTCAGCGGCCCGGAGCTGCACGCGTGGGCGCTGGAGCATCGCCCCGAGCTGGCGCCTCGACTCGTGTTCGCCAGCGGCGATACGCAGGAAGAAACGGTCGCCGCGTTCCTGCGCCGGAGCGGCTGCGCGGTGCTGGAAAAGCCGTTCGAGTTCTCCCGGCTCGAGGCGGTCCTGCTCTCGGTCACCGAGAACCGCATCTAGCCTCACGAGTCCGTCGTGGTGAATCGCCGATGCAGTCGCGGCGATGACGCGCCGATACTCCCCCACGGGGACGCATCGGCCGCACGCGACCCCGTGAACTCCCGACGACGTCCCCCTTCATCGTCCCGATCACGCTGGCCATGCTCTCATCGCTCTCGCTCCGTCTCAAGCTCCTGATCCTCGCCCTCATGGGCGTCGCCGGCACCACGGTCGTGGGTGCCATCGGCTACGTCACCCTGGGGAGCAGCATCGCCGCCGCCGAAGGGCTGGCGCTGGCGGGCAGCACGCAACGCTCGCAGATGGATGGCGACATGATGCACGCCGCCATTCGCTCCGACGTCTACTCGGCGTTGCTGGCCGCGCAGACCGCGGACGACCGGCGCGGGCAGCAGGCCGCCAAGGACCTCGCCGAGCACGCGGAGCAGTTCCGGACCAGCGTGAAGGCCGCGGGAAGTTCCGGCCTCACCCCCGAAGTGGCCCAGGCGGTGGACTCGCTCCTCCCCGACCTGGAGAAGTTCATCACGCGCGCGCAGGCCGTGCAGTCCAACGCCGCCGGCGACCCGATGGTGCTGGCACCGGCCATCGTCTCGTTCGAGGACTCATACAAGAAGGTCGCGAAGGAGATGCAGGAGCTGGCTGGCCTGATCCAGGGGCGCGCCACCGCGATCTCCGAGGAGAGCGCGGCGAAGTTCTCGACGGCGAAGACGATCGTGCTCATCGCCTCGATCCTCGTCATCGCGCTGGCGCTCTTCTTCGGCTTCTTCATCGAGCGCGGCATCACGGGCAGCGTGCTGGCCGTGGTGGAGCGCGTCGCGACGCTGCGTGACAACTGCATCACCGAGCTGCGCGCGGCGCTCACCGCCCTTACCCGCGGCGACCTGAACGCCTCGGTCGCGCCGCGTACGCAGTTGCTCCCCGTCACCTCGAAGGACGAGATCGGGACGCTGACGCAGACGGTGAACGACATCATCAGCCAGACGCAGGCCACCGTGACCTCGTTCGAGGAGGCGCGCGCCATCCTGCGCAGCCTGATCGCCGAGACGAATCGCCTGGCCGATTCGGCCAAGGAAGGGCGCCTGCAGGAGCGCGGCGACGAGGCCACCTTCGACGGTTCCTTCCGCGAGTTGGTGCAGGGGATCAACCACACCCTCGATGCGGTGGTCGCGCCGGTCAATGCGGCGACGGTCGCCCTGGAGCGGCTGGCGCAGCGCGACCTGACCGCGCGCGTGACCGGCGAGTACAAGGGCGACCATGCCCGTATCGCGCAGTCGCTCAACAGCGCGCTGGAGAAGTTGTCGGAAGCGCTGTCGGCCGTCTCCTCCACGGCAGAAGGCGTCGCGACGGGCGCTCGCCAGATCGACGGCGGGAGCAAGGACCTGGCGCGCGGTGCCTCGGACCAGGCGGCGTCGCTCGAGGAGGTCTCGGCCTCCGCGCGTGAGCTGGCCGCGATGACCAAGCGCAACGCAGCAAGCGCCGCCGAGGGACGTTCTCTCGCCGACGGTGCCCGCCAGTCCACCACGGAAGGGGTGGGCGAGGCCAAGCGACTGGCAGAGGCGATTGCCCGCATCAAGTCGAGCAGCGAGGCGACCGCCAAGATCGTCAAGACGATCGACGAGATCGCGTTCCAGACCAACCTGCTGGCGCTCAACGCTGCCGTCGAGGCGGCCCGCGCCGGCGACAGCGGCAAGGGATTCGCCGTCGTGGCCGACGAGGTGCGATCGCTCGCCATGCGCTCGGCCGACGCGGCCCGCAACACGGCGCAGCTCATCGACGAGTCGGTGAAGAGCACCGAGCAGGGCGTGGCCCTGAACGCGAAGGTCCTCACGCAGCTCGGTGAGATCGACGACCGCGTGAGTCGCGTGGGCCAGGTCGTGGGCGAGATTGCCGCCGCGTCGGACGAGCAGGCGCGTGGCGTGGAGCTCATCGATCGTGCCCTGGACGAGATGTCGCAGCGCACGCAGGCCGTGGCCGCCAGCGCCGACGAAAGCGAAGGTGCCTCGCGCAACCTGCTGGAGCAGAGCGACACGCTCCGTGCCCTGGTGGGCGAGTTCAAGCTGCAGCATGGTGCGGCGCGCCCGGGCGCCCCGCGCAT
>CAZVDJ010000315.1:0-5696 GCA_964626245.1 uncultured Gemmatimonadaceae bacterium | reverse complement strand
GCTCAGGTGGGAGAAGAAGCGCGAGTACTTGCGCCAGATGGGGCCGTTCCCCGCGTGATAGACGGGGATGAAGGCATGCTGCGCGTCGTACGGCATCTCCCCGATGCCCAGCACCCTGGGGTACTTCTCGCGCAGGTTGTGCACGAGGAGCCGCGTCCCCTCGTGCATGTCGCCGTTGGTGCTGTTCACGTGCCCACCAACGATGTCCAGGAAGTATGCGTCCACGCCGAAGCGTTCAATCATCTCCGCGATCCGCCCCTCCATGTACCGGCGCCAGGTGTCGTCGCCCAGGTTCATGTAGGTGAGCCACCCGTCCTGGTGTCGGTCGTTGTTCCAGTCCACCCAGTTCAGGTTGTAGATGTCGCCGTCGATCTTGTGCGTCGCGCCGCTCCTGACGGCGTCCCATCCCGGCTGCTTGCGGTTGGCCGAGTTGGTGCCGTACATCGGCATCATCCTGAAGCCCAGCTTCTGCCCCTCGGAGATGAGCGCGCGGAAGCCCGCCTCGCCTCCCATGCGGGCGGGGACGGTGTAGTTGGGGTAGTCCCAGTAGTACCGCCCGTCCCAGGAGGCGAGGAAGACGAGGACGCGCTGGGCGGGGAGCTGCGTGGCGACCCAGCGGAGGATGGCCAGCTGCTGCGCGTAGTCGTTGAAGATGTAGCCGGTGTAGTGCTGCCCGTGCATGGTCATCACCAGCGCAATGTTGCGCATCCATGCCGGAACGTCGGTGCGCGTCTCCCACGTGGGGATGCTGAAGGCGCGCTCGATGTGCGCCATGTGCAGCGCGATGGCATCCTCGAGCGTGGCGGTGTGGCCGAGTTGCCAGGTGGGAACAGTGACTCTCGTGTCGGCGCGCCACGCATCGTGCTCGTAGATCGCCTCGGTGCGAAAGGCCCGCTCACCCGCCTGGAAGTAGTAGCGCTTGGGACGCACGCGGGTATCGCGCGTGGTGAGGTAGAGGAAGTCGGTCTCGCTCCCCTGCACCACGGCCAGTGGGGTGTTCATGCTGTGCGGGACCTGCGCGCCGTGCAGGTCCCCGGCCCCGAAGGTGTAACCGCCGAGCAGGTCGCCCTCCCCGGGGTCGATGAGTGCCCCGCCACCAAACGACACCTTGCCGCGCGGCACGTCGCGAATGACGGTGGTGACGGTGCGAATGGGACGCGGCATCTCCGCGGCGATGTCCCAGCTGATCATGCGCCCGGCGCGGCGGAAGCGCACGGTCACCGTTCCCGGGGACTTTTCCTGTCCCCCCGCCCAGACCAACCCCGTGCAGGTGAGCTCGAGCTCGTCGGCGTTCCCGGTGGCACGCATCAGCGCGCGGTCCATCGCGTAGGTGTTCTCCTCGGTGAAGAGCAGGAAGGAGAACCGATGGTCCCCGAAGACGACGGCGGGCTCGGGGAAGTCGAACGAGAACTTCATCAGCGTGTTGCCGCGCGCCGGGATGAAGACGTCGCTGGTCGACGACAGCTCGACGATGTCGCCCGGGGCGTAGCGCTCGCGCACGGGGAGCGGCGCCGCAGCGGTGACCGATGTGGCCGCGGTGGCCGCACCGCCGGCGGTGCGCGCCGCCGCGCCGGCCGCGCCGAGCGTCTCCAGCGGAACGATGGCACCGGCGCTCACGGCGCCCACGGTCTTGATCCAGTCGCGTCGGGAGAACGGTTCGGTCATCTCGGCGGTGATGGGCGAGGCGTGCAGGGTGCGCCAAGTATCGTGCGGGCACCCCGGGGTGTCGAGGCTGCCGCGATCCGCCGCGCATCCCGGTCGGCGCGTACCCATGCGAGCGCTACGGCAGGCGAAGCGCCTCCAGCAGTCGCTGCCCGGGCCGCCCCGTGGGCGGGTGTCCCAGCCGCTCCTGCTCGGCCCTCACCGCCGCGCGCGTGCGTGTGGTGAGCACGCCGCTCGGCGTCCCCACGTCGTGACCGCGCGTGGCCAGCAGGCGTTGCAGCTCGCGACGCTCGGCGCGCGAGAGTCCGGGATCGTCGGTGGGCCACGGCGTGACGAAGGGCCCTGTGCCCTGCAGCCGGTCGGCGAGGTGCACGATGGCCAGCGTATACGCCTCGGACGCGTTGTACCGGTAGACGGCGTCGAAGTTGCCCATCGTCAGGAAGGCCGGGCCGCGGGGCCCGGCCGGCAGGTGCAAGCCGGCGGGCGTGGCAGGCGCCAGGTCGCCCGCCACCAGCGGCGTCCCATCCACGCGCTGCACCCCGCGGGCGGCCCACACCGACAGCGGCCGCTTGACTCGCCGTCCCTCGCCCCTGGTGGCCAGCGATGGCGGCAGGCGCACCTCGATCCCCCACGTGCCGCCGTCCCGCCAGCGCGCGTTCCGGAGGTAGTTGGCTGCCGACGCCAGGGCGTCGCCCGTGCTGTGCAGGATGTCCCGCCGGCCATCGCCGTCAAAGTCCTGCGCCAGCCATTCGAAGGTGCCGGGCATGAATTGCACCTGGCCGAACGCACCGGCCCAGGAGCCGCGAAAGTGCGCCCCGTCCACGTCGCCCCGCTGCACGATGCGCAATGCCGCCAGCAGTTCGCGGCGGAAGTAGCGCTGCCGGCGTCCGTGGCAGCTGAGCGTCGCCAGCGATCGCAGCACGTCGTAGCCACCCATGCCGCGGCCGAAGTCGCTCTCGATCCCCCAGATGGCCGCCAGCACGTGGGGGGCAACGCGATAGCGCCGGGCCACGCTGTCGAACGTCGCCTGGTGCTCGCCCATGAAGCGCAGGCCGTCGGCAATTCGCTCGTCGTCGACCATCACCGCCAGGTAGTCCCAGATGGGAAGCCGGAACTCGGGCTGCGCTCCCTGCTCCTGCACGATGCGCGGGTCGGTTGCGAGTGACGACGTGTATCGCTCCCACGTCTCGGCACGCACGCGCCGCGCCTGCGGCGACTGGCGCACCACGGCAAGACATCGCGCCAGGTCGCCCTCCTGCGCGTGCACGGAGGCGGGCGCGCCCGCGAGCGCGCCGATCGCGATCGCACACCGCAACGCCAGCACCAACCAGGCACTGCCGCACGTCGATGGCCCCTCGCGACCCGATCGACGCACGCCCGGATGGTCAGGGATCGATTCCGATCGACACGTACTGCACATCGAGATACTCCGCGATCCCGTGGTGCCCACCCTCGCGACCCAGGCCCGAGAACTTCACGCCACCGAACGGCGCCTGCGGTGTTGCCGGGACTCCGTCGTTCACGCCGACGATCCCGAAGTCCAGCGACTCCGCGACGTGGAAGATGCGCGAGACGTCACGCGTCCAGATGTACGCGGCGAGCCCCGCCGATGTGGCGTTGGCCGCGCGCACGACCGCGTCGTCGTCGGCAAAGGTCAGGATGGGCGCGACCGGGCCGAACGTCTCCTCCTCCATGATGCGCATGCCCGCGGCGACGCCGGTGAGTACCGTGGGCGAGAAGTAGCGCCCCTCGCGCCGGGAGCCGCCGGTGCGAACCCCCGCGCCGCGCACCAGCGCGTCGGTCACGTGCGCTTCCACCTTGGCGACCGCCGCGTCGTCCACCAGCGGCCCCACCTGCGTCTCGGGATCGAGCGGATCGCCCACGCGCAGCCCCTCCGCCGCCGTCGACAGGAGGAAGGTGAACTCGTCGGCGATGCTGCCGTGCACGTAGACGCGGTTGGCGCAGACGCACGTTTGCCCCGCATTGCGGAACTTGGAGGCGACGACCTCGCGCACGGCGGCGTGCACGTCGGCGTCGCCGAAGACGATGAAGGGGGCGTGCCCGCCCAGCTCGAGCGACAGCCGCTTCATGGTGCGCGCCGCCTGCGCGTAGAGGAGCATCCCCACCTCGGTGCTCCCGGTGAAGCTCACCTTCCGGATGCGGGGATCGTCCATCAGGACGCGCGACACCGGGATCGGATCGCGGCACGGGAGGATCTGCAACGTCCCCTCCGGACCGCCCGCCTCCTCCCACAAGGCCGCCAGATGCAAGGCCGTCAGCGGCGACTGCTCGGCCGGCTTCACCACCATCGTGCAGCCGGCGGCCAGCGCCGGTGCCGCCTTGCGGGTGATCATCGCGGCCGGGAAGTTCCACGGCGTCACCGCGTACACCGGGCCGACCGGACGCGCGTTCACGAGGAGTCGCTTGCGCGTGAACTGCGACGGGATCGTCTCGCCGTACACGCGCACCGCCTCGCCGGCGTAGAAGTGCGCGAAGCCGGCCGCGTACCGTGCCTCCCCCCGTGCCTCGGTCACCGGCTTTCCCATCTCACGCGCCATCAGCTCGGCCAGCCACGCCTCGTCGCGCAGGATGAGGTCGGCCCACCTGGACAGCAGCGCAGCGCGCGCGTAGGCCGTGGTGCGGCGCCAACTGTCGAAGGCGGCCACGCTGGCGTCCGCGGCGCGGCGGGCCTCGTCGGCGCCACAGTCGGCGACCGCGGCCAGGTGTTGGCCCGTGGAGGGCGAGGCGACGTCGAAGGTCGAGGCGGTGGTGATCCACCGTCCGTCCACGAAGGCCTGGGTCGTCGGCGTGCGATCAGTCATGGCAGCAGCTCTCGAGTGGATGGTGTGCACCTGACGGCGCCGTTCAGCCCGGGGCCAGCGCGGCGCCAGCCGCCGCCTCGCGCATGATCGCCCACAGCCGCTCCACGTGCGGCCGTTCCGTCACCTCGCTGCCGATCGAGACGCGCACCATCCAACGTCCGTCGAGCGTGGCCGGCGTGAGGTATGCCCTGCCGGAGCGATTGATGGCGTCGCACCAGCGCTGCGTGTGCGCATCGAGCGCATCGCCCTCGAGCGCCGGCGGAACGTGACGCACGCAGAGCGTCTGAAGGGGGACCGGCGCCAGGAGGTGCCACCCGGGTGTCGCGCGCACCTGCGCTGCCAGCCACTGCGCGTTCTCCAGGTCGCGTCGCAGGCGCGCCTGCAAGCCGCGCACCCCCTGCTCCCGCACGAGGAACCAGAACTTGAGGGCGCGGAAACGACGCCCCAGCGGGATCCCCCAGTCGCGATAGTTGCGCACCTGCTCGTCCACCGCCGAGCGCAGGTAACTCGGGTTGGTCGACATCACGCGCACCAGCAGGTCGCTGTCGCGCACCAGGTGCATCGTGCAATCGAAGGCGACACCCATCCACTTGTGGACGTTCACCACGACCGAGTCGGCCCCCTCGATCCCCTCCCACATCCAGCGACATTCGGGGAGGATCATGGCCGAGCCGCCCATCGCGGCGTCGACATGCACGAAGAGCCCGAAGCGTCGCGCGACGTCGACGATGCCCGCGACGGGATCGAGGGCGGTGGAGGTCGTGGTTCCCGTGGTGGCCACCACGGCGCACGGCGTGCGGCCGGCGGCGAGGTCGGCTGCGATGGCTGCCTCGAGGGCATCGGGACGCATGGCGAACGTCGCATCGCACGCCACGTGGCGCACGTTGTCCCGCCCGAAGCCGGCCATGAGCGCCGCCTTGTCCACGGAGGAGTGCGCGTACGCGGACGCGTAGACCACGAGCGGCGCCGCCACGCCCTGCAACCCGCCCCGTCCTAACGAGAAGTCCGTGCACCGTTCGCGCGCGCAGATGAGGGCCAGCATCGTCGTGGTCGAGGCGGTGTCCTGGATGACCCCCTTCCACTCCGCCGACAGCCCCACCATCTGGCGCAGCCAGTCGGTGGCCACTTCCTCCACTTCGGTGAGCGCAGGGCTCGACTGCCACGAGAGTCCGAGCACCCCGAGGCCGGTGCTCAGCAGGTCGCCAAGCACCG
>CAZVDJ010000314.1:0-5728 GCA_964626245.1 uncultured Gemmatimonadaceae bacterium | reverse complement strand
CTGCGGATCGAAGTGCACCTAACGCCAGGCATCGGCGGCGGCCGAACAGAACATGGCGAGCAGACCGCAGCGCGGCCGTCTGCTGCGTTAGGCGCCGTTCGCCGCCGGTGGCACTGCTCGTGCGCTGCCCAATGCCGTCCGTGATTCACGGGATGGCTGGATGCGCCTGCCAATGCATGGTGCCGGGCCACCTCCCCTGTTCCTAGCGAATGGGGACACCAGGAAGGTCCAGTGAAGCCACCAGCCGCCGGTGCTCAGGCAGTGCAATAAGCGCCTCCGCACCGGGAAACGAGCGCATGAAGACAAGGAACATCGGATCCTTGACCCGCACCGCTTGCTCGCAATGCGCGATGGCAGCCCTGTTCTCCTCCAACGCCGCCGCAAGCGCGGCGAGAAGGGCCGGTGACACCGGCTCTCGCGTCGAACGCGCCAGGAGTTCGTCGTACGTCGCGCGTCCGCCCGCGCTGTCGCCTGAGCCAATGAGAGACAGCCCGAGCCATGCGAGCGGTGCTGGCAGGCGTCCGGATGCCGAGAGGACGGCGTGCGCAGCCTCGATGGCGTGAGGCCAATCGTGTACCGAGACGCAGAAGAATTGCCGAGCCCAGAGCGTCAAGAACGCATCAGGTGACAAGGCATGGCAGTGTCCACCCAAGCGCGCCCCTTCACCGCGTTCGAACAGATCGCGAACTGGTTCGCAAGCATCGCCGCGAGGTACCCGGACAGTGGATCGCGCGATTGGGCGGCCTCCAGGGCAGCAATCACCGGCTCCACGTCGCCGCACACAAAACCTCGGTAGAACTGGTTGTACCAGGCGACCGTCTGGCTGTGCCCGGGGTTGAGTGACAGTGCGCGGCTGTACGCACGCTCGGCATCGGCAAAGTCCCATTCGTACATCAACTGGTAGGACGCCCACGAACCGTTCGACTCCGCGAGGTCCGGAGCAAGGCGCATGGCATTGGTGGCCGCCTCCCTGATCCTCGAGCGCGCCACCTCGAGGGGAACCATTGACCAGAGCCCCATCATGGCATAGGCGTCGGCCGAGGCAGACCATGCCAACGCGAAGTCCGGGTCGAGGCGAAGCGCCTGATCCATCAGCGCGAGCCCCGGCTTCATCGCCTGTCCCCGCCGTTGAATGAGTGCATTGCCCTTCAGGTATGCCTCATACGCCTCCATGCTGCGCGTCGCGCGTTGCGAGCGGACGGCCGCTCCAACAGTCAATGTCGTCTGTAGTTTGCCGGCGATGGCCGTCGCAATCTCTTCCTGGACGGCGAAGATGTCGGCGATGTCGCGATCATACCGTTCGGACCAGAGCTGGAAGCCGTCGGTCGCGTCGCTGAGCTGCGCGGCGATGCGGACCCGAGTGCCCGCGCGTCGCACCGACCCTTCGAGGACGGTGCCGACATGCAGCCTTTGGCCCACGGACTGTACGTCGAGCGGCTTGCCCTTGAACGAGAATGACGACGCGCGACCCGCAACGTGCAGATCGGGGACTGAAGAGAGCGCGATCAGGATCTCCTCGGTGATGCCGTCCGCGAAGAACTCGTTCTCCGGGTCGCCGCTCATGTTGGCAAATGGGAGAACCGCGAGTGACTTCTCCGGCACCGGTACCGCTGATGCACGGACCGCCGTCTCGACCTCCGCCAGTGCCGTGGCGAACCGGGCTGCCGTGTCATGTCGGTCTTCACGCATTCGTGCGAGTGCCTTTCGCACGGCATTCGCGATGGGTCGCGGGATGCCTTCCCGCAACGCGGTGACATCAGCCGGTATCTGGACGAAGCGCTTGGCGAGTACTGCCTGCGCGTTTGGCCCCGTGAACGGGGGCTCGCCCACCAGCATCTCGTAGAGTACGCATCCGAGCGAGTACAAGTCGCTGCGGCCGTCGACGTCTTCCCCCACCGCTTGTTCGGGGCTCATGTATGCGGGTGAGCCGACGCTGAGCCCTCCCTGAGTGAGCGCATGGTCCGTGCTGACACTCAGCGCCTTGCCGATGCCGAAGTCCGCAACCATCGCGTGTCCATCGTGCATCATGATGTTCTCGGGCTTGATGTCCCGGTGAACGACGTTGTGCCGGTGCGCGAAGTCGAGGGCGCTGGCCACGTCCGTCGCAACTCGCACCGCCTCGTCCACCGGCATGCGCCCGGCATTCAGGCGTTCTCGCAGCGACGAGCCCTCCACATTGGGCATGACGTAGTACAGTGCGTCGCCTGCCTCCCCGGAATCGAAGAGAGGCAGGATGTGGGGATGGGAGAGCTTCGCCACAAGTTGGATTTCGCGCAGGAAACGCTCGCGGCCCAGCGATGCGGCGAGCGGTTCCCGAAGCACCTTGATCGCGACGTCGCGATCGTGTTTTCGGTCATGCGCGAGGTACACCGTTGCCATGCCGCCCGCGCCCAGTTCGCGAATGAAGGCGTACCGGTCCGAAAGCGCATGCTGCAGCAACGGATGCATTGGCGTCATGCTGAGGAGTGGCACCATCCAGCGCGCGTGATGGCCGCCGGCCTAAGGTATCCCGTAGCCGCAGCCACCACCAGCGATACCTCCAGCGCGTCCGGACTGAGCTATCACTCAGCCTTGCCGCCCGATCGTGGCACCGACGCCGGGAGCATTCGTGTGTGGAAGCGCAACAGATACGTGTGCCTAACGCCGCGGAGCAGGCGCCGGCCGAGCGCGTTAGCCCTGCGCGGAGCGAAGGGCGACGAAGAGGACGGTTACCTGCACCCACTGGTTGGGCAGCGGCACGAAGCCTTGTGTTCATGATCCGTGACCGCAAATGGTACTCCGTGTCTCCCGCCTTGGTGCCGGTGAGACGTGTCAAGCGCTGGACGGCTCCTTGACGGTGCGCCTCTCCTGTCAGGCGGACCAGAACGCATCAGCTGCTGCCTGGTCAGGATCGAAGTACAGTACCTTCGCGATTTGCCGGTCCAGCCACTGATAGATGACAATCCGATTGGTCTCGAATACGCGGCCGTCCGCCTTCTTGAAACGTTCATGGACGATCGTGAAGACATGAGCGTCGCCAATGGCACGGTCGACAAGCCCCAATACTTCCGCCTCGATTGTCTCTGCGTAAATCCGGTCAATCAAGTTGCGCTGAACCTCGGTCTTGCCTCGATACACGCCGGAATGTGGATTGGACCCAGGCACCTGCATCACGATGTCGTCTGACCAGAACGACATCGCCGCCTCGCGGTCGTCGCGCCTCCACGCAGCGATGTATTCGTCGTGCAGTTGTGCGAGACTCGGCGTGTTCATGGATTCTCACTGCGCTTCTTGGAGTGGTATCCGTTCGACCAACAAGGTGCGCTGTCAGGTCGGCGTTCCCGTTGCCATGCTGCCCAACGCGAGGGCAGACCGCGGCCCTGCTACTCACGCGGATTACCGCCGCGCTTGAGTCGTCGCGCGTGCGGCCGCCACGGCGCGGCGCGGGTTGAGCAGTCGCAGGCCAGCCGGGTTGGTGTCGGCTGATTGGACGAGGATCCGTCGGAGGTCGGCACCACTCAGCCGTGGATTGACCGCGAGCATCTGCGCGGCCGCGTTGGTGACAAGCGGGGCGGCCAACGACGTGCCCGTTCCCACGGCGGGCGCGCCGCCCGGGAGGCGCCCGGGGACCCGCCAGCCGTTCGCGTAGAGGCTGACCTCCGGCCCGGTGTTGGTGAAGCTCGCGGTCGCGCCGTCGGCGCCGAGCGCGCCGACGAGCACGAAGTTCGGCGCGGAAAAGCGCGTGGCGGGATTCGCCTGCTGCAGCGCGGTACCCGCGTTCCCCGCAGCGCCCACGAAGAGCACGTGCGGCGCCGCTTGCATGCCCGCCCGAAGCACGGCGCGAATGGTGTCGACGGAGTAGCGCGCGAGTGCCTGCCGCGCCGCCGCCGAGAGCTGCGGCGCACACGCCTCGAGATTGCGCACATAGCTCCGTGCAAAGCGCCCCCACGACATGTTCACCACGCGCGCGCCGCTCGACACGAGGAACCGGAGCAGATCGTGCATCGACGCGGCCTCGCGCTCCGCCAGCGCGCGTGACCAACACGGGACGGGCGGCGTGCCATGCCACCATTCCATGCGAGCGATGACGAGCTCGGCGCCGGTCTCCTCGCCCAGCGCCACGTCGGCGACGGGGGTCCCATGCAGATAGCCGCTCCAGCGCTCGATCTCGTCGTCGAACCGCGCCCGCTCGGTCGGGGACATCGCCGCCAGGCGCGCCGTGAGGGCACGCGTCGCGGGACTGTCGACGTCCGTATCCAGGTCATCGAATGCCTGGATCACCGCGTTCAGCTCATCACGCCGGGCGAGCAGCGCCGGTGCGATGGGCTCCATCGGCGTGTCCCGTCGACGCTTGAAGGCGTCGTAGCCCCGCACGAGCGCCCGCCCGTGCCGATCGCGCGCCATCCGCCCGACAAAGAGCGACGTGTCGACACCACTATCCCAGATGCCGATTCGCACCCGTGTCTCCGCCGACGCATTGGCGCGCGCCGGGGCCTCGCGACGCTGCCCTTGCGCGCAGAGCGCCACGGGCGCGAAGACGAGGAACGCCAGAAGAACACAATGGATGCGCCGTGCACAAGGTGGCATGCAGACGGGTCAAGAGGGATGCCGACAGCATCTGAGAGTCGTGCCGCGGCATGACGTCCGCGTTCACCTTCGGGCTAGGCAAACAACGCCGACGCGCCCCGGGCCGCACCCTGCCCACGATACCGCGGCCAGGGCGGATTGGCCAGCCATTTCGCCCGACGAGTGCAACGCTACGTTAGGCAGCAGGGGCCTATGGTGCTCGCTCCACCACGACGGCGACGGAGACCGCCGCTCCCCGTTGGATCAACTGGGCGGTCACCGCAGCCACGCCAACCCCGACGCCGGTCCCCAGCCCGTCCGGGGTGAGGTGTAGCACGAGCGTGTCCGACGAGCTCCACCGGACCGGTTCCTCCGGGGCCGCACCGCAGGTACTGATTCGGGCGGCCCATTGCGCGCGCTCACCCACGCGAAGCGTGGTGGGACCAATCGGCACAAGCGCCGGGCCGCGACACTGTACAGTCGCCACCACCTCCCCCCACGCGACCAAGTCACGCCATCGCGCGACGATGCGGGCACGACCCGGCGCAATGATCGTCAGGGCGCCGGTCGAGCCGTCAACCCGGGCGATGCTTGGCGACTCCGACGTCCATTCGGCCCCCACCACCGGGACCACGTCACCCGCGCGCGTCCGCGCGTGCAGCTGGAGGGCACTCGGCAGGCCGACCCAGGCCTCAAGCACTGGGGGAACGACGGAGAGGCCGATGACCGGGTCGAGAGCTGGCCCCCGTGGGCCGGTCGGCGTTCGGGGCTCCGCCTCCCGCTCCCCGGTCGGGGCGCAGCCGAGGAGTAGGCTCACGGCGAGAGGGGCGACAACCAAGCAGCGCATACCAGGTCTGACCCCGCCGTCGATGCGCGCGTCACCGGTGGAAGGGAACGCGAAACCAGTCCGGTACCATCGCTCAGGACGCGGGCTGGCACCGAGCTGGCCCACCGTTGACCTCGGCCGGAGCTCGCCCATCACATCGGACCGCTGGGCCGCCATCCGGCGCCGATGCCATCGACGGCCCTCTGTGCGCCTACCGCTTCTTCCCCCCGACACCGGGCACGGCCGCGACTTGACTCATCCATGCCGCGATTTGGCGTTCGTCGAGGTCGTGCACTGACTTCAGCTCCACGCCCCGCGTCGACTTGCCCATCGCTACCGGCGTTACGGGCGGTACCG
>CAZVDJ010000313.1:0-5737 GCA_964626245.1 uncultured Gemmatimonadaceae bacterium | reverse complement strand
ACCACCACCTCCGAGGCGGCCAGCACCTCGTCGACCGACGCGCGCATCAGCTCCCAGATGTGCGGGATCTCGCGCTCCACGTATTCCCGGTTGGAGCCGATGATGTTGGCGCTGCGCACCTCACGATCGAAGATCGTCACCTCGAATCCCTTGCCGAGCAGGCGTTCGATGAGGGTGACCATCGGTGACTCGCGCAGGTCGTCGGTCCCCGACTTGAACGCGAGGCCCAGCACCCCGACCCGCTTGCGCCCGGCGGCCGCCACCAGGTCGAAGGCGCGCCCGACTTGCAGCTGATTGCTGGCGAGGGTGGCGGTGAGGACGGGTGTCTCGAGGTCGAGGGTGCGCGCCCGGTACGTGATCCCCCGAAGGTCCTTGGGCAGGCACGACCCCCCGAAGGCGAATCCCGGCTTCAGGTACGCCGGCGACACGTTGAGCTTGGTGTCCAGGCAGAAGAGGCGCATGACCTCGTGGCTGTCGACGCCGAGCGACTTGGCGATGTTCCCCATCTCGTTGGCAAACGCCACCTTGAGGCCGTGGTAGCAGTTGCAGGCGTACTTGAGCATCTCGGCCACCCCGGTCGCCACGACGTGGAACGGCGCCTCGATGCTCCCGTACAGGTCGCGCACCGCGTCGGCCGTGGCCGAATCCTCGGTGCCGATCACCGTGAACGGTGGATCGTAGAAGTCGCGGATCGAGGTCCCCTCGCGCAGGAACTCGGGGTTCATCCCCACGCCGAAGCCGCTCCCCGCCTTCAACCCCGAGGCGCGCTCCAGGGCCGGGATGACGACGCCCGCCGTGCTTCCCGGGAGGACGGTGCTGCGGATGATCACCGTGTGACGTGCCGCCTTGGTGGCGAGCGCCGCGCCGATCTGCTCGCACACGCGCTCCACGTAGCCCAGGTCGAGCGCGCCGTTCGGCTTGCTCGGGGTGCCGACGCACACGAGGGAGATATCGGTCGCCAGCACCGCCTCCTGCACGTCGGTGGTGGCGCGCAGCCGGCCGCTGGCGCGCATCTCCGACACCAACTCGCCGATGCCGTGTTCGACGATGGTGGAGATGCCCTGGTTGATCATGTCCACCTTGGACGCGTTGACGTCCACGCCGACGACGTCGTGCCCTTCCTTGGCGAAACAGGCGGCCGACACGCAGCCCACGTACCCCAACCCGAAAATGCTGATGCGAGAAGTCATGATGTGAAGAGTCGTGATCAGTGAGCGAGCGCCAGTCGGCCCCGCACGGCGGCGTCGCAGGCCTCGGCGAACTGCGCCGTGACACCCTGCCAGCCGAAGTTGGCGCGGACCTGGGCGGCCGCGGCGCTCCCGATGCGCGCGGCGCGAGCCGGGTCGCGCAGGAGTTCGACGACCGCGGACGCAAAGGCATCCGCGTCATCGGCGATGCGGATGTCCACGCCATCCTCCACCGGGAGCCCTTCGGCGCCGATGGTCGTGGAGACGATCGCCCGCTCCATCGCCATCGCCTCGAAGATCTTGAGGCGCGTCCCTCCCCCCACGCGAAGCGGGACGATGACGGTCGCCGCTCCCTCGAGCCAGGGGCGGATGTCGGGCACCGTCCCGGTGACTTCGATCCCGGGCGCAACCTGCGCGAGCGCGCGCACGCCGGGCGTGGGGTTTCGTCCAACGATCGAGAGCGTGGCGTCGGCCACCACGCGCCGGATGCGCGGCAGGACGTCGCGGACGAACCACGCGATCCCGTCCTCGTTGGGCATCCAGTCCATGCTCCCGGTGAACGCGATGTGGTGCGGACGCACCGCCGCCTGGCCGGACGGCTGGAAGAAGTCCGTATCCACTCCCGTGGGGACCGCCGTCACCGCACGCACGCCGTAGTCGTGGCGGAAGGCGTCGCGATCGGCCTCGGACACCGCCACCACGTGGTCGAAGCGCCGGCAGGCGGCCCCCTCGAAGTCCCGCATGCGCCGCCACTGCGACGTCATGTAGGCACGGGTGATCGGGTGCCTGGCCACCTGCGCATGCCGCGCCCAGATCGCCGCCTCGACGTTGTGCTGGAAGAGGAGGGTGGGCACCCCCAGGTCAGCGGGAAGGTTCACCGCCGGGACGAGGAAGTCGCTCACGACCAGGTCGATGGCGCGTTCGGCAACGGCCCGCTGGATCGCCGCCCGCATCGCCGCCGACCGGTATCGCCCGACCGCGTACGGCAGCGACGACAGGGCGTTGCGCGCCAGGTCGGCGAAGAACGCCGGCGTCCCCTTGGCCGGCGCGCGAAACGGCACCCGGATCAGCTCGTGGCAGTACTCATGGGCGTCGGCCACGGCGCTCGTCGGTGCGCTGCCGTCGTCGAGCGTGAGGTACGTGATGTGGTGGGCGTCCTTGAGGTGCTTGAGCGTCTGGTACGTCCGGATCTTCCCCCCCTTGTCGATGGGGTGCAGCAGCTCGGTCTTGAGCCAGAGGATGCGCATCTCAGGCGGCCCGGCGCGGCGTGGCAGCCACGGCATCCACTCCCTCGCCGTCGAGGAAGATCCGCTGCCAGATCTCGAGGTTCACCAGGGCCCACAACCGCTGGTCGTGCTTCTGTTCACCGCGCAGGTGCGCGTCGGCCATGCGGCTGATCGCGTTCATGTCGAACAAACCACGCGCTGCCGCGCGCGGCGAGAGCACGAACTCGTGGATGAGGTGGCGATACGGACCGGCGAACCAGGCCCCCACCGGCACCGGGAAGCCCATCTTCCGGCGGCTCAGGATCTCGGCGGGGAGCAGCGACCGCATCGCCTCGCGCAGGATGTACTTCGTCGTCACCCCGCGCAGCTTCATCCGCAACGGGAGCGCGGCCGCGAATTCCACCAGCGGGTGATCGAGGAACGGCACCCGCGACTCGATGGACGCCGCCATGCTCATCTGGTCCTGCTTCATCAGGAGCTCGTGCAGGTAGGTCTTGCTGTCGGCGTACAACAGCCGGTTGAGCAGGGAGCGGGCGTTGGTGCGCTCCAGCGCGGCGTGGTGCGCCGCGTACGGGTCGATTCCCGCCAGGCGCGCCCGCAGCTCCGGCGCCAGCACCTCCGCCTGCCGCGCCCGGCCGAAGACGGCAAAGTTGTCGAAGTAGATGGTGTCGAGGTCGCTCGGCAGGTACAGGAAGGTGCGCTCCAGCTTCCGTCGCAGCCCCGCGCCCGCGGGGAGCGCCGCGATCCCTTCCTTCACCGCCGAGCGAAGGGCCCCCGGCGTCAGGCGCTCGTAGTTAGACCCAAACCTGGAATTGAAGACGGTGACGCGATAGCGGTTGTAGCCCGCCAGCGTCTCGTCGCTCCCCTCGCCGGTCAGCACCACCTTCACGCGCTCCGCGGCGAGGCGCGACACGAAGTGCAGCGCGATGCTCGACGGATGCGCGATCGGCTCGTCCTCGTGCCAGACGAGGCGCGGCAGCTCGGCGAAGAACTGATCCGGCGACACCACGATCTCGTGGTGGTCGGTGCGATAGCGCTCCGCGACCAGGCGCGCATACGCCAGCTCGTTGGCCTCGCGTTCGGCAAACGCGACGGAGAAGGTCTTGATTGGCTCGTCCACCAGCTGGCTCATGACCGCCGTGATGGCCGCCGAGTCGATCCCGCCCGAGAGGAACATCCCCAGCGGAACATCGGCCATGAGGCGCAGGCGCACCGCCTCGCGAAAGCGCTCCCGGTACTCCTCCACCAGCGACGCTTCGCTGCGCGCATCGAGCGATCCCTCCGCGAACGACAGGTCCCAGTACTGCGCGATGCGGATGGCGCCGTCCTTCCAGGTGAGCGAGTGACCGGCCGGGAGGCGGCGGATCCCCGCGTACATCGTGTCGTCGCCCGACGGCCCGTAGTTCGCGAGGTAGTCGGGGAGGGCGGAGACGTTCAGTTCGGCGCGCACCTCGCCCGAGGCGAGGATGGCCTTGATCTCGGAGCCGAAGACGAGCGTGCCGTCCGCCAGGTGCGCGTAGTACACCGGCTTGACGCCGAAGCGGTCGCGCGCAAGGAAGAGCTCACGTTCGCGCCGGTCCCAGATGGCGATCGCGAACATCCCGCGCAGCTGCGTGGGAAGCGCCTTGCCCACGCGCTCGTACAGGTGCAACACCGTTTCGGTGTCGCAATGCGTGCGGTACTGCACCCCCTCCGCCTGGAGCTGGGGCATCAGCGTGGGGTGGTTGTACACCTCGCCGTTGTAGACGATGTGGAAGCGCCCGTCGGCCGAGGCCATGGGCTGCGCCCCGTGCGCCACGTCCACGATGCTCAGGCGCCGATGGCCGAGCGCGACGCCCGGGTCAAGGAAGACCCCCTCGCCGTCGGGCCCCCGGTGCCGGATGACATCGCACATGCGCCGCACCTGCTGTTCGGTGGCGCTGCGCGTGCTTCCGGTGGCCGTCACGATGCCGCAGATCCCGCACATGGTTCTCTCGTTCGTTAGGGTCGGGGATCGCCGGGTGCCTCGAGCCGCCCGTGTCCGTGTGCGACGCGCCATCCGTCCGGCGCTCGCGTGGCACTCAGCACGCCGCCGTCTGGTTCCGCCAGCCGCGCACCGTCCAGCTCCACCCGCGTCCCCCCCACGGTCAGGAGCGATTCTACCCCCCCAACAGACGCCCGGCGGCGCATCCACGCCACACGCGCGTCGGTCCGAACCCCGTGCACCACGTCTCCCGCCCCGAAGCGGACGAGGTCCTCCACGTCGCCATGCGCCAGGCGCACCACGTCGCCTTCGGCGGAGGCCTCGCGGGACACCTCGAGCGCCGGGGCGTCGGCGCGGCTCAGGACGAAGGTGACCGCCGTTCGCCCGGCCGCTCGGAAGTGAAAGCGCGCCCGCCGCCCGAGGTCGCGCGCCCCGTAGCGCCGCGACGCGATCCCGGCATCGAGCACCCAGCGCCCCGTGACGCCCAGGGCGATCACGCGCACCACCAGGCGCCCGTCGTCGCTGACACGCAACGTCCCCCCTTCGTCCGTCAGGCGCACATCGAGCCCCGGCGCACACTGGAACGTCGCAACGGCGTCGTGCCCGGCCTCGTCCTCGCATTCCACCACGTCCCGAACCAGCCACCAGCCGTCGCGCGCCGCCAGGACGAACCGTCGATGCCGAGCCGGCGATGGCAGGCCGGCGTAGCCGTCGTGGTGCCCCTCGAAGAGCGTCACGAGCGGGGTCACGACCCAGGTGTCGAGCACGCCGGCGCTCATGTGCGCCCAGCGGAAGGGACCGGCCGGCGTCGAGGACGAGCGCCCGTCGAGGGAGACGGTGTTGTGCACGAGGCTCGAGCGCATGAGATCGCGTTCGGCTGGCGACGTCGTGTAGCTCACGGTACCGGCGTCGACGAAGATCGGGGCCCCCCCGATGGACAGGTCGAAGGCCAGGGTGTCGGCGTGCGCGTGTCCCCCGTTGTCGGCCCCCAGCGGTCCGCAGTCGATGGTGAAGACCGACGCCGTCCGGTCCCATCCATCCCGCATCACGAAGAGCCCGCCATCGGAGAAGGCGCGCGAGCACTCGGTGGGGGGGCGTGGCGCCAGGCGCGTGAGTCGCTCGACGCCAGCGCGGCCGAGCAGCCACGCCACCTCGTCGCCCCAGTTCCCGCCTCCGCTCCCGCCTCGGCTCCCGCCCCCGCTCCACGCCAGCCCGGCATCGTCGACCATGGCGGCCACGCAGGCCAGCGGCGCGCGAACGTCGTCGCCGGGCCGGCCGTCCAGGAACAGGAGGCGTCCGCCGTCCTCGTCGCCGAACAGGGGGATGGTCCCGTCGCCCCGGGTAATCCACGAGAGGTGATC
>CAZVDJ010000312.1:4823-5750 GCA_964626245.1 uncultured Gemmatimonadaceae bacterium | reverse complement strand
TGGGGTACGTGTTGCTGCTGAAGCGCCTGGTGGACTGGTCCGCGGCGCCCGCCGCCTTCGACGCCGCCGTCTATCCGTCGCGGTTGGTTGCCGCCCGCCGCGCCGGCGCGGCGACGGCCGGACCGCCGGCACCATCCGCCGTGCAGCTGACGGTGCACCGCCGCGACCTGGCCATCGGCTGGAGCGCCCCGCGCCGCGAGCTCGCCATCGACGAGTCGCCGGGCGCCCCGTGGCTGCTCCTGCCGCCACCGGCGCGCGCCGCCTTCGTGCGACTTGCCCAGGCCGGCCCCTCCCTGTCCGACAGCCCATTCGGCCGGCCAGCCCTCGGCGTCAAGTGCGGGTGCAACGACGCGTTTCTCGTGGACTGCCTGGAGGGTGGCGTTCTCACCGCGTGCGTGGAGGGCGGGGGTCGGCAGGCCGAGGTCGAGGCGTCGGTGCTGCGCCCCGTGCTGCGCGGCGAGCACGCGCGCCCCTGGACCCCGCTCGCCTCGCGAGAGCGCATCCTCTGGACGCACGACGCGCAGGGACGCCCGCTCCCTGCCCTGCCACCGCTCGCCGCCCGATGGTTCGCACGCTGGCGATCGGCGCTGAGCCGCCGGACGGACCTGCGCGGGAACCGCGCGTGGTGGGCGCTGCATCGCGTGGAGGGGGCCGCCAACGACCGTCCGCGCGTCGTCTGGGCCGACGTGAGCCGCGGGCCACGCGCGTGCATCCTCCCCGCGCGCTCGCCGGTGATCCCGCTCAACACCTGCTATGTCATCACCTGCCGGGACGACGTCGACGCGGCAACGCTCGCGGCCCTTCTCAACTCGCCACTGGCCGCGGCCTGGCTCGACGCGCTCGCCGAGCCCGCGCGCGGCTCCCACGGGACGCGAGTGCGAGGGTGACGACGCGGCACGGCTGGGCGACGTGACTCGCCTGCCAGAA
>CAZVDJ010000312.1:0-4813 GCA_964626245.1 uncultured Gemmatimonadaceae bacterium | reverse complement strand
CGCGCGCGGCGGCTTCCGGCGCTACCTGGGGTGGACCGTCGCCCGTCTCCCGCTTCCAGAGGACTGGGAGCGCGCGCGTGCCGTGCTGTCGCCGCTGGGCATCCGCGGTGTCGTCGGGGCAGAGGTTGCGGCTGACGAGCTGCTCGACGCCGTCATCGGCGCCTATCGCCTGCGCCCCGCCGTGGCGCGCGCCCTCGTGGAATGGACCTGGCGCTGATGGCGGCGTGCCGCACCGGGCGGAAGCCGGCGGCCAACGCCGATGTCGCTGCCCCGGCACGCGTCGCCCGCGTGTTGCAGCAGGCGATCGACCACCTCACGGGTCGCCCTCGCGCGGCTCCCCCTGGACGCGAGGGCGAGGGTGACGACGAGGCACGGCTGGGCGCCGTGACGCTCCTGCCGCACCAGCGTGAGGGGGCCCGCCGGCTGCAACGGGCCCTCGACACGTACGGTGGCGCGCTGCTCGCCGACGAGGTGGGAACCGGGAAGACCTTCACGGCGCTGGCGGTCGCGCGCCACTACGCCGGCGTTCGCGTCGTGGCGCCGGCGGCGCTGCGCCCCACGTGGGAGGAGGCATGCCGGCGCGCCGGCTTGCCCCCGGCGGAGTTCGTCAGCTACGAACGACTGAGCGCCGGCTATCGGCCGCCCACCCCTCCGCCTCCCTTCCTCCTCCTCGACGAGGCCCATCACGCACGCAACCGCCTCACGCGGCGCTATCGCACCCTTGCCGCGATGTCGCGCGGGGTGCACGTCCTCCTCCTGTCGGCGACTCCGGTACACAACCGGCAGCAAGAGCTCGACGCGCTGCTGGCCCTCTTCCTGGGCGCCGGCGCCTCCCGCCTGGAGCACGCCACCGCGGCAACGATCGTCGTGCGCCGTGATGGCGCCGACGCGGGGTACCACCTCCCCGCGTTGCGGGACGGGATCCGTCATGAGCTTCCGTCATCACCCGAGCTCCTGCAGCGGCTGCGCACCCTGCCGCCACCGGTGCCGCCGCGCGACGGCGAGGCCGCGCACGCGCTCGTGGCGCTTCAGCTCACCAGGGCCTGGTGCTCGAGCGACGCCGCGCTGCTCGCCGCGATCCGTCGCCGCCTGATGGTGGCCGCGGCGCTGGAGGAGGCGTTGCGCGAGGGGCGCCATCCCGCCCGCCGCGAGCTGGCCCTCTGGACCGGCGGCAATGACGGCTCGGTGCAACTGGCGTTTCCGTCGCTCTGCGTCCCGCCCGGTGACTTCGACGCGGACGCTGCGTTGCTGCTGGCGGCGCTGGGGGCGCACACGTCGGCGTTGCGCGACATCCGCGCCCTGGTGCGTGGTCCCGGCGCCCGGGACAGCGCCCGCTTTGCGGCGGTGGACCGCATCCTCGCCACGGCGGGCGGCACCCCCGCCATCGTCTTCACGCACAGCGCCGAGACGGCGACGGCGGCCTTCGCCGCGCTGCGAGGCCGGCACCGCACCGCGTTGCTCACCGGGCGCGGGGCATGGCTTGCCAGCGGCCCGGTGCCCCGCCGCGAGGTGCTGGCCGCCTTTGCGCCTGACGGCCGAGGACGGCTCGCCATGTCGCCGGCCACCCGCCTCGACGTCCTCGTGGCCACCGATGTCGTGAGCGAAGGGGTCGACCTGCAGCGGGCGGCCACGATCGTGCACCTCGACCTCCCGTGGACGGCCGCGCGCGTGGAGCAGCGTCTCGGGCGCGTGCGGCGAGTCGGCTCGCGGCACCGCGCCGTCACGGTGCACATGGTCGCGCCGCCCGCGGGCGCCGAGGAGCTCGCCGACACGCTCCGACTCCTCGCACGAAAGGAATCGCTGGCTGCACGCGCCGTCGGTCCCTCGTCGCTCCTGGGTGCAGCGCCGCCGTGGAGTGGTGGGTCTCCCCCCCACTCACCGTCTCCAGGACAGGCGCGCCAGCAGCTCATCCAGCGATTGCGCGACCTGCACCAACGCGCGGCAGCAGGCGCGGCCTGTCCGCGCCACCCGGATGCGCACGACGCGCCCGTCGCCGCGTGCGCTCGGTGCTCCCGCACGCACACCGCCGCGTCGGCGCCGACAGGCGCGCCCGCCCACCTGGCGTACTGGCAGCTGCCATCGGCCGAGCGAGCCATCGCGATCGCCCTCCTCGACATCGATGGAGAACCGCAGCTGCTGGTGGGGGACGCCCGGTCGCTCACGATCCAGCCGGCTCGCGCACTGGAGCACGTGGAACGATTGCTGGCGCACGCCAGCCCGCCACGGTCCCTGGGCATGGGCGCGATTGACGCGAGCGCCGCGATGGGCGCAATGGGCGCAAGCGCCGCAATGGGCGCAAGCGCCGCGATGGGCGCGACCGCCGCGATGGGCGCGACCGCCGCTGTCGGCGCAACCACGACGCACCCGGCGCGGACGCTTGCCGCCGCTGTGGATGATTGGTGTGCGCAACGACGCGCCGCGCGACTCGTCGCCCTCCCCCTGGCGCAGCGCTCCGCCGCGCACCGCCAACTCCTCGTCGCCCTCGATGCCGTTCCGTCCACGATGCCGCGGGGCGACCGGGCGCGCGTCGCGACGCGTGTGGCAGCGGCGCGCGCACTGGTGCTCTCGCAGCGCGGCGCCGGTGCCGAAGCGCTGCTGCAGCAACTCGTGAGCGCCGTGCCGCCCCCGCTCCAGGGAGGCGACGCCGCCGAGCGATGGCTCACCGACGTGCTGCAGGCGCTGCGAGGCGATCTCCAACTCCCCCGAGTCGTCGCGAGCGGTTCGGGGACGTCTCACCCCGGCCTCGACGGCGGGCACGGGACCACCACGGACGACGCCGGACGGGGTGCGCGCCTTCTCGCCCTCCTGGTCGCGGGCCCCGACCCGCCCCCGTAGCGCGTCTCGCAGGCGTCGCGCACGGACGGCAGCTCCCGACCCCAGGCACGGCGGAGACCTGCCGGCGACTATTCGAGGGATCGCCTCTATCCTTCGGCATGCCCACCGCGACTCCGCACGACGTCCCGCGCGTACCCCCCCGACAGTTTCCCGTCGTCCTCTTCGACCTCGACGGCACGCTCATCGACTCGCTCGAGCTGCTGGTGAGGGCGATGCAGCACGCCTTCGATTCGTTCGCGGGCCCGCGCCCCACGGTGGAGGAATGGGTGGCCACGATCGGCCGTCCCCTCGTCTGGCAGTTCGGACGCTACGCCCGAAGCGACGACGAATTGCAGCAGCTGGTCCGCACCTATCGCGCGTTCCAGTACGAGCACCACGACCGCCTCACGCGCCCCTTCGACGGAATCCCCGCCCTGGTGCACGCGCTCGCCTCGGCGGGGCACCCCCTGGGGGTCGTGACGAGCAAGTCTGATCACCTGGCCAACCGCGCGCTCTCGCACGTGGGACTCGCCGAGCACTTCGCCGTGGTCGTGGGGGCCGACCGGACGGAGCGCCACAAGCCCGATCCCGACCCGCTCTGGCTTGCGCTGCGTGAGATTGGCGCCGAGGTCTCGGACGCGGTGTACGTGGGGGACTCGCCCTTCGATGTGCTGGCGGCCAACGCCGCCGGCGTGCGGTCGATCGCCGTCACGTGGGGAGCCGCCCCCCACGCCGTGCTGGCGCAGGCCTCTCCGGCCCACGTGGTCGCCAGCGTCCCCGAACTCGAGTCCGTGATCGCAAAACTCCGCCCCCCCGCACTCCCGTAGGGACTGGAGTAGCGGTCGCGCCACGCCGCACGCCAACCGCCGCGCCCCCGCATTCTCGTCTTCTCGTCTTCTCGTCTTCTCGTCTTCTGTCCTTTCAAACCCTCCGGTCGTCGTCGATGTCCCATCCGACGAGCAAACGACGACCGGTTCGATCGTGACGGTGGCATCCCTGGAACCATCCCCCCTCCCCGCTACGACCGACGCCTCCGATGTGGCCCTGGCGGCAGGGGGCGATCGACGGGCGTTCGAACGGCTGTATCGAACGAACGTCAACCGGGTCTTCGCGCTCTGCGCGCGGATGGTCAACGACCGTTCGCTTGCCGAGGAACTCACGCAGGACGTCTTTGTCCGCGCCTGGGAGAAGCTGGCCCTCTTTCGGGGCGAGTCCGCCTTTGGCACGTGGCTTCATCGGCTGGCAGTCAACGTGGTCCTGAATGCGCGCAAGTCCGACGGCCGGAACCGCTCGCGGTTCGAAGGCGATGGTGACGTGATCGACGAGCTCCCCCAGGGGGCCGCGACCTCGGCGCCGGGTGCCGCGATCGACCTCGAAGGCGCGATCGAGCGCTTGCCGCCGGGTGCACGCCGAGTCTTCGTCCTCCACGACGTGGAGGGCTACAAGCACGAGGAGATCGCCGATCTCCTTGGCATCACCGCCGGAGGGAGCAAGGCGCAGCTGCACCGCGCCCGGCACCTGTTACGCGAGGCCCTGTCCCGATGACCATTCGCAACCTCACCTGCGCCGAGCTCGAGGCCCGACTGGGCGACTACCTCGAGCGATCGCTCGAGGACGCCGCCGCGGCCGACGTCGAGTTGCATCTGTCGGGGTGCGCCGCCTGTGCGGCGCTGGTGCGCGACTTCGAGATGATCGTGCGGGAGGCATCGTCCCTCCCCGCGCTCTCCCCCTCGCTCGACCTGTGGCCCGGCATCGAGGCGCGTCTCGAATCGCGCGCTCCCGCCCCCCGTCTCGACGCCTCCGCGATCGCCGGCCACCCCTCGGCCGGCGTCGGCACGCGTACGGACGTGATCGACCTCGCCGAGCGCGCCGCCGAGCGCGCCGCGGCCCGCGACCGATCGCGCTCCGCACCGCCCTGGCGTCGCCTTCGCACCGGGGCGCTCGCCGCCGGGCTGGTCGGCATCACCGCAGTGGCCACGTGGATTGCCTCGCGGCAACT
>CAZVDJ010000311.1:0-5771 GCA_964626245.1 uncultured Gemmatimonadaceae bacterium | reverse complement strand
GTCGCTGGTGGAGACGGTGCGCGCGCTGGCCAACGCCGAGCTCGTGGTGACCAACGACACGGCGCCGCTGCACATGGCGCTGAGCACGCACACGCGCATCGTGGGGCTCTTCGGCCCGACGCGCGCGGAGACCTACCTCACGCCCGGGCGCCCGGGCGTGGCCGGGGCGCAGGTGCACCTGTATTGCTCACCGTGCGTGCACCACTGGGAGCCGCCGCCGTGCAACGGTGACAACCAGTGCATGAAGCGCCTCACGCCGTCGTTCGTCTTCGCGCGCTGCTGCGAACTGCTGGGGCTGGAGCCGCCACGGCCGGGCGAGGTGGCCGACCTCGTGGCCGATCCGGCCTCCCCCGCCTACTATCCCGGGTTGGTCTATCGCCCGGAGATGCGTCAGGGGCACTGGTAGATCTTCACGATCACGCCGTCCAGCGGGACCGGCGTGCACCCCTCCATCAGCCTGGCAAAGCGCGGCCGGTCGTAGAAGCCGTAGGGGGGGGCCACGCGCGGCTGCTCCCAGCGGCGCGGGTCGAAGCGCGCCGCCCCATAGCTCCCGCCGGTGTCGAGCAGGCGCGGGTCCAGGTCAAACAGGATGAGCCCGGCCGGGCGCGGCTGCGCCAGCACCGAGTCGGCGTCGAAGGCCGAGTAGTAGAAGTCCTGCGTGAAGGGATACGGGTTGCGCCGCTTGAGCCAGTAGTTCCATCCCCCCGTGAAGCCGAAGGCGAAGAGCGGGCGCTGCCGCGACGGATCGAGCGAGTCGACGGCGGCCAGGATCCGGGCGTAGTCGCGCGCGCCGCCGGGTGACCAGTGCACGTCGCCACGCAGCGTGTGCGTGACGGCGGGGAAGTAGCGATCGGTCCCCCACCCCCGCCCCTCGCGCCGGTAGGCCAGCAGGGCCAGTAGCGACAGCGCGCCGGCCACCGCCAGCCGCAACCGGCGGCGGCCCGGGTCGGTCACGGGGAGCAGCAGCTCCACCGCCAGCAGCAGGATGGGGACGGTGTACAGGAACTCGATCCACTCGGTGGCCTCGAAGGCACGGCGCGCGCGAATGGCGATGGCGAGCCCCAGCAGGAGCGCGACGCGGACGCGCCGCCCCTCGGGGAGGGTGCGCCAGCGCAACGCCGTCAGGAGCAAGAGGAGGGGCGGAAGGGAGACGGGGAGCGGCGTCTGCAGCCAGCGCTTGAGCAGCAGCCCCAGCGCGGGACGCAGGAGCGATCCCCCCTTGGCGAAGTGCGGGCGCAACAGGTCCTGCGCGCGCGTGAGCAGCTCGCCTTCGGCCGCCGGCTGCACGCGCATCGTCATGGCGACGAAGAGCGCGCCGGTCGCGGCGCCGAGCGCGGCGAACGCCGCGATGGCGCGCCAGTGCCAGCGCCCCGTGGCCAGGGCGAAGAGGATGAGGAACGGGCCGCAGACCGCCGCCAGGGCGAAGAGGTCGACCGTGATCCGCTCCCACGAGGGGAAGCCCTGCCCGCCCGCCAGCTTCGCGTGGCCAAAGCCGCCCACCATCGGGAGGATCACCGATGCACCGGCGGTGGCGACGATCGCCGCGAGCCCGACCGCGACCACCGCCGCGGACACGAGGGGGGGAAGCAGCTGGCGGGAGCGCAGGAAGGTGACGCCCACGATGTAGGCCGCGGGGATCCAGAAATCCTGCTTGGAGAGCACCGCCAGCCCTGCCCACAGCGCCATCCAGCAGGCGTTGGCGAGCGAGGGAGCCTCGACTTCGCGCACGAAATGGACGAGGGCGATGGCAAGGCACAGCGCACCCACCAGCGCTCCCGGGCTGTAGAGCCCCATGGGCAGGGCGGGGCCATTGGTCTGCGCGTAGGCAAAGGCCAGGACGAGCGACGCCCCCACCAGGGGCAGGTCCGGCCGCTCCACCACGCGCTGCGCGAAGATCGCCGACGCCGCAACCACGATGAGGGAGAGCGCCGTGGCGATGGCCGTGAGGTCACCGTGATCGGTCCCGACCAGGCGTGCCAGCAGCCCCTCCACCCACAGCCCGAGCGGCGGGTAGTGCCACTGGAAGTCGCGATAGGGGAGCTCGCCGTTGGCGAGGCGCTCCACCTCGTGCGACCAGCGCCCGATGTCGCCCCACATCAGCGAGGTATGCCCCCACACGTGCCACGCGTGGAGGAGCAGGAGCGCGGCGGCGAAGGCGGCGACTCCCGCCACTCGGCGCGCGGACAACGGAGACGGGGCGTCGGAAGTCAGCACGCGAGCGATGGGCGGTATGTCAGGCGTGGTGCGAGGAGCGAACGATTCTCCGTTCGCGCGGGCATGGGGGCAAGAAGCATACCCCATGGCGGTCATCGGCGGGACACCCAGCGACGATCGCGCGCGATGCGTTTGAGGAGAAGATTCCGGGTGCCGTTCCTCGCCCGCCTTCGTCCCGCGATCCCCTGCGTGGCCCCATGCGTCGCTCCCATTCCCTCGCCGTCGCCGCGACGTGCATCACCATCGCACTGCGCGCCTCCTCGTCCGTCGCGGCACAGCCGCCGTTCGATTCGCTCCGCTTCCGCTCCATCGGCCCGGCGGCCCTGGGGGGACGGATCCACGACGTGGAGGGAGTGCCCGGCGACCCGCTCACGCTCTACGTGGCCAGTGCGTCTGGCGGCTTGTGGAAGACGACGAACAAGGGGACGACGTGGACGCCGATCTTCGAGGGTCAGAAGGTGGCGACCTTCGGCGACGTGGCCATCTACGAGCGCGACCCGCGCATCCTGTACGTGGGGACGGGGGAGCAGAACAACCGGCAGAGCACGTCGTGGGGGAACGGGGTGTACAAGTCGACCGACGCGGGGCAGACGTGGACGCACCTGGGGCTCGAGGCCACCCGCCACATCGGGCGCGTGGCGGTGCACCCCACCAACCCTGACATCGCCTGGGTGGCGGCGGCGGGCAACCTGTGGGCGCCTAACGCCGAGCGTGGCGTCTACCGCACCGACGACGGCGGGCGCACCTGGAGCAAGACCCTTTTTGTCGACGAGCACACGGGGGCGACCGACCTGGTGGTGAACCCGGTCAATCCCGACGTGGTGGTCGCGGCCACGTACCAGCGCCTGCGCACGCCGTGGGGGTTCAACGGGGGCGGCCCGGGGAGCGGGATCCACAAGTCCATCGACGGCGGGCGAAGCTGGCGCGCGGTCGGCGCGGGGCTCCCGGCCGGCGACAAGGGGCGCATCGGCCTGGCCATTGCGCGCAGCGACCCGCGCATCCTCATCGCCACCGTCGAACACCGCACCGAGGGGGGAACCTACCGATCGGAGGACGGCGGCGACACGTGGCGGCGCGTGAATCCGCTCAACCCGCGCCCGATGTACTACTCCAAGCCGGTCATCGACCCCACCAACGCAAACCGGGTCTGGATCCCCGGGGTGACGGTGTACCGCAGCGAGGACGGCGGGCGCACCTTCCGCACCCTCCCCACCGGCCCCACCTACGACGTGGGGCTCAAGGGGGACCATCACTCCTTCTGGATCAACCCCCATGACACGCGGCACGTCTACCTGGGGGGCGACGGCGGGTTGCACGAGTCGTGGGACCTGGGGGAGAGCTGGGTGCGCCTCAACAACCTCCCCATCGGGCAGTTCTACGCCATCGCGGCCGACAACCGCGAGCCGTACTGGATCTACGGGGGGATGCAGGACAACCACTCGTGGATGGGGCCCAGCGCCACGCGCCACTGGTTAGGCATCGTGAACGAGGACTGGCGGCAGATCGGCTTTGGCGACGGGATGTACCAGCGTCCCGACCCCTTCAACGACCGCCGGGTCTACACGGCCAGCCAGAACCTGGGGATGCAGCGCTTCGACATCGAGACCGGCGACCGCCTGGGGCTCAAGCCGTTTCCGCCCGCCGAGGGGGACACGGCGTACCGCTTCGACTGGTTGGCGCCGATCGTCGTCTCGCGCCATGCGCCGGGGACGGTGTACGTGGGCGGCAACCGCCTCTTCACCACACGCGACCATGGCAACTCGTGGACGCGCAGCAAGGACCTCACGCGCCAGGTGAACCGCGACACCCTCCCGATCATGGGCGTGCTGGGGCGCGACATCGCGCTGTCGCGCTACGATGGCGAGTCGTCGTTCTCCGAGCTGACGACCATCGCCGAGTCGCCGCTCGACCCGCGCGTGCTGTGGGTGGGGACCGACGACGGCGTGGTGCAGCTGTCGCGCGACGGCGGGACCACGTGGACCGACGTGACGTCGGCCATCCCCGGCGTGCCGGCGGGGACGCTGGTGAGCCGCGTGCACGCATCGTCGTTAGGGCGCGGCGCGGCGTACGTCTCGTTCGACGGGCACCGGACGGGCGACGTGGCGCCGTACCTCTTCCGCACGCTGGACTTCGGGGCGACGTGGACACGCGTCGTGGGGAACCTCCCCGCCGACATGCCGGTGCGCACGGTGCACGAGTACGATGGCCGGCCCGGCGTGGTGTTCGCCGGGATGGAGTTCGGCTTGTACCTGTCGGTGGACACGGCGCGCACCTGGGCGAGGGTCACCTCGCTGCCCACCACGCGATACGACGACGTGCTCGTGCACCCGAAGACCAAGGACGTGATCGTGGGGACGCACGGCCGCTCCATCTGGGTGCTGGACGATGCCACGCCGATCGCCGAATGGTCGGGGGCCGTGGCGGCAAGGCGGGTGCACCTGTTCCCGGTGCGGGCAGCGACGCTCTTCCAGTACTGGCAGGACTTCTCGTACCGGGCGCAGGGGGCGTTCGCCGGAGACAACCCGAAGGACGGCGCGCTGATCTCGTACCACCTGGCGCGTCCGGCGACGACGGTGACGGTCTCCGTCGCCACGCTGGCCGGGCGCACGGTGCGCACACTCAGTGGTCCCTCCTCGGCGGGGACGATCCATCGCATCAACTGGGACCTGCGCCACGCACCGCCGCCGCCCAGCGGCCAGGGGGGCGGCGAGGAGGGAGGGACTAGTGATGCACTGCCGCGCCCGCCGCGCGACATCGGTGACCGCGGGCCCTTCGTCTCGCCCGGCACCTACCTGTTGACCATCGACGCCGACGGCGAGAAGGCCACGCAGCGGATCACGGTGCGCCCCGATCCGCTGCTCCCGCTCACGACGGCGCAGCACCGCGAGCGCGAGTCGTTCCTGCTGCAGGTGGGGGGCGCGCAGCAGGGGGTGGCCGAAGTGGGGAACCGGATGACCGCCCTGCGCCGGCAGCTCACCGACCGGCGCGCCACCGCCGGCGACGGGAGCGCCGCCCGTCTGGCGGCGGACAGCGCACTGTCGCAGCTGACGGCGCTCGAGCGCACGGTGCGACAGGGACAGGGGGCGCTGCGCGGGCGGCTGTACGGCCTGGCCGGCGAGTTCAACGGAAGCGGCGCCCTGCAGGGGAGCCTGCATCCCCCGACCCGGACGCACCGCGAGCAGTTCGCCATCATGCAGGCCATCCTGCAGCGCGTGCAAACGCAGCTCGCCCGGCTGGAAGCGGTGATGGGGACGCTGCAGGACTGAGCGAGGCGGCGCGCGGCGCCGGCGCACGGTAGCTTGCGGCGCGCATGTCACCCAGTCCCTCTCCCCCGGCGCGCATGTCCACGAGTTCTCTCTACGCCTCGTTTGCCAAGTCAGCGTCACGGTGGTGCGGCCGCCCGCGCACGTTCGCGCTGGCCATCGGCATCATCCTCGCCTGGCTGGCCACCGGCCCGCTCTTCGACTTCAGCGATACGTGGCAGCTGATCATCAATACCGGAACGACCATCGTCACCTTCCTGATGGTCTTCCTGATCCAGAACACGCAGAACCGCG
>CAZVDJ010000310.1:0-5773 GCA_964626245.1 uncultured Gemmatimonadaceae bacterium | reverse complement strand
GCTCCACACCTGACGCGCGCACTCGGCGTCGCGCCCGAAGGCCGCGACGCCGGCGGGGCAGAAGAGCGGCGCGTAGACGCCGTGCGCGGGCGGCGACGACGCGAGCTCGATCGCGTGGGTGTCGACGCAGAAGTAGCGGACGCCCGCGGCGGCGAGCACTCGGTCGAGCCCCGCGTAATACGCGCACTCGGGAAGCCAGCACCCCTCGGCGTCACGGCCGAACTGGCGCCGGTGTTCCTGGCGGCCAACGGCCAACTGCAGGCGGATCGATTCGTCGCACGCCAGCAGCGGCAGGTACGCGTGCGTCGCCGCCGACGACGCCAGCTCCAGGAGCTCGGCGTCTTGCAGCCGCCGGAACTCACCCGGCAGGTCGCCGTGCAGCGCGTGCCACAGGCGTTGCAGCCGCCGCAGGCGGGAGTCCCAGAAGGCGATGACCGGGAGCAGCGCATCGCGCTCGGCGGCGGTGATCCCGCCGTCGCCGTCGCGCAGCGAGGCAGACGCCGCGCGGCACGCGGCCAGCCGGTGCGCCAGGTAGGCGTCCACCTCCGCCGCCACGTCGCCGTCGGCCAGCTGGCTGGCCAGCACGGGCGTGACGCCCAGCGTCAGCGGTGCCGCCACGTTCCCCGCCTCGAGGCTTCGCAGCGCCTCCAGCAGGGGCAGGTAGCTCCCCACCACCACTTCGCACAGCCAGTCGCTGCCGTGTGGCCAGCGGCCGTGGCGCATCACGTACGGCAGGTGCGAGTGCAGCATCAGCACCACGTCCGCCTGGCGTGACGGCAACGCCTAACGTCTCCCGCGCGCCTGCAGGATCCGGCGGTACAGCTCCCGGTACTTTGCCTCCGACTTCTCCCAGCCGAAGTCGCGTCCCATGGCTTCCTTCACCATGGCCGTCCACACCTGCGGGTGCCGGTAGTGGTCGATCGCGCGCGCGCACGCCTGGATGAAGTCGGCCTGCGTGTAGTCGTCGAACAGGAAGCCGGTGATGTTGTCCTCGATGGTGTCGGCCAGCCCCCCCACCCTGCGCGCCACCGGCAGCGTGCCGTAGCGCTGGGCGCGCATCTGCGTCAGGCCGCACGGCTCGTACTGCGACGGCATCACGATCATGTCGGCGCCGGCCAGCAGGCGGTGTTCCTGCTCCACGGTGAAGTTGGTCTGCACGCCGATGCGCCCCGGCACCAGCGCCGCCAGTTCCTCCAGGATGTCGACGTAGCGCTTCTCGCCCTGGCCCAGGAAGATGAACTGCGCGTCGAGCGACAGGAATCGCGGACTCCCCAGGATGAGGTCCAGCCCCTTCTGCGCCACCATGCGCGCGCTCATCCCGATCACCGGCGTCCCCGGGCGCTCCGGAAGCCCAAAGAGGCGCTGCAGCGCCGCCTTGTTCTGCTTCTTGGGCGACAGCTTGCTGCGGGAGAAGTGATGGGCGATGTACGGGTCGGTGGCCGGGTTCCAGTCGTTGTGGTCGATCCCGTTCAGGATCCCCACGAAGCGTTCCCGCATGGCGATGAACGCATCGTGCAGGCCGAAGCCGCCGGCCGCCGTGCGCAGCTCGTGCGCGTGGGTGGGGCTCACGGTGGTCACGGCGTCGGCGCACGCCAGCCCCCCCTTGAGCATGTTCATCTGCCCGTACCACTCGAACATGTGGTGGGTGAAGAACTCCCACGGCAGCCCCACCTCGGCCATGGACGACGGCGCAAAGTGTCCCTGGAAGCCGGCGTTGTGCACCGTGAGGATCGACGCCGTGCCGCGAAAGTATTCGCTCCCCACTTCGTACGCGCGCAGGTACGCGGGGGCGAGTGCGGTGTGCCAGTCGTGGCAGTGCAGCACCACGGGCGCGGGGGTGATGCGGGGAAGCGCGTTGAGCGACGCGAGCGCGAACAGGGCCCAGCGCCGGTCGCTGTCGCCGTAGTCACCGCGGGCGTCGCCGTAGATCCCCTCGCGCCCGAAATAGAACTCGTTCTCCAGGAAGTAGACGCGCGGCAGCTCGGTGCGCGCGCGCAGCGACGCCGACTCGAACAGGCGCGCGTACTCGGTGCGTGGCCCCACCGGGACGTAGTACGGATCCGACGCCGGCACGAAGTCCGACACCACGTCGCGCACCTGGCGGTAGAGCGGCATGATGAGCGCCACCGAGAGCCCCGCGCGCACCTGCGCGCGCGCCAGGTTGGCCACCGCCTCCCCTAACCCTCCGGTGCGTGCGAACGGTGCCAACTCGGCCACCAGGTGCACCACCGACGCCGGCGCCCCGCCCGCCGCCAGCAGCGGATACGGCTTGGGGGCGGGGGGCGGCTCGGGGGCCGCCACGGCCTTCGCCCGTTTCTTCGCCGCGCCCGGTGTGGCCGTGCTCCGCTTGCGCGCTGCCATGCCCTACCTCGTCATGCGATCGGGGGATCGTCGCCCTGCGTCTCGCCCCGCATTGCCGGGGCGTAGTACTGCCGCACGTAGTTCTGCAGCATGCGCCGCGAGGTGAACTGCTGCCCCGCCACGCGGATCGCATGCTTCATCTTCTGCAGCCAGCCGTGCGGGATGCCGCGTTCGTCGCGCGCGTAGTACAGCGGTATGACCTGCTCCTCCAGGAGGGAATAGAAGCGCTCGGCATCCCACTCGTCAGGCGTGGCCCGCGACGCGGCTGGCGGAATGGCCCATCCGTTCAGCCCATCGTATCCCTCGTGCCACCAGCCGTCGAGGGTGGAGAGCTGCGGCACGCCGTTCAGCGCCGCCTTCATGCCGCTCGTTCCGCTCGCCTCCAGCGGCACGCGCGGCAGGTTGAGCCACAGGTCCACTCCCTGCACCAGGCGATGCGCCAGGTGCAAGTCGTAGTCCTCGATGAAGGCCACGCGCCCCTCCAGCTTGGGATCGCGCGTGAAGCCGTAGACCGTGCGCAGCACCTCCTTGCCCGGGTTGTCGGCCGGGTGCGCCTTGCCGGCGAAGATCAGCTGCACGGGGCGGGAATTGTCCACCAGCAGCGCGCGCAGCCGCTCCACGTCGGAAAAGACCAGGTCGGCCCGCTTGTAGGTCGCAAAGCGCCGCGCAAAGCCGATGGTGAGCACGTTGGGGTTGAGCAGCGTCCCCGCCCCCACCACGTGGGCCGCCTCCTTCCAGTGCCGGGCCCAGCGCCGTCGCGCCTGCTCGCGCACGAAGTTCATCAGCTCGCCCTTGAGCGCCAGGTGCGTGGACCAGAGCCGCGCGTCGTCGATCTCCAGCACCTCCTCCCAGAGCGCCGGATCCTCCACGCGGTTCCCCCAGTCGTGGCCGAAGTGATGGTCGAACAGCTCCATCATGTCGCGCGACATCCAGGTGGCCTTGTGCACGCCGTTGGTCACGTGGCCGATGGGCACCTGGGTCACCTCACGGTCGGGCCACAGCGGCGCCCAGATCTGGCGCGACACCTCGCCGTGCCGGCGCGCCACGCCGTTCACGTGCTTCGACAGGCGCAACGCGCAGACCGTCATGTGAAAGCGCCCCTGCTCCTCCGTGGGGTGCTGGCCGATCCCCAGGAACTGCTCGCGCGAGATCCCCATCTCCTCCCACATGGGGCCCGCGCACGATTCCACCTGCTCGAACGAGAAGGTGTCGTGCCCGGCCGGCACCGGCGTGTGCGTGGTGAAGACCGACGAGGCGCGCACCTCCGCGACCGCATCCTCGTAGCCCATCCCCGACACGAGCAGCTCGCGCACCCGCTCCACATGCATGAAGGCCGCATGCCCCTCGTTGGCGTGCCATGCCGTGGGGCCAATGCCCAGCGCGCGCAGGACCCGCACCCCGCCCACGCCCAGGATCCACTCCTGTCGCAGTCGAACGTCGGGGCCGCCGGTGTAGAGCTTGGAGGTGAGCTCCCGGTCGGCGGGGTCGTTCTCCTCCAGGTTCGTGTCCATCAGGTAGACCGGGACGCGGCCGACGTGCATGCGCCAGACGGCGATGTGGATGTCACGCCCGAAGGTGCGCAGCCGCGCCAGCCACGGTTCGCGCCCGGGGAGGAGCACCCGCTCGAGCGGCGTGTTGGCCACATCGAAGAGCTCGTCCGAATCCTCCTGCCACCCGTCCAGCCGCAACTTCTGGTCGAAGTACCCCTTGGTGTAGTACAGCCCGATCCCCACCAGGGGGATCCCGAGGTCCGACGCCGACTTGCAGTGATCGCCGGCCAGCACCCCCAGTCCCCCGGAGTAGATCGGGACGGAGTTGTGCAGCCCGAACTCGGCGCAGAAGTACGCCACGGTCCCCTGTCGGAGGTCGCCGTAGTGGTTGCTGAACCAGGTGCCGTCGAACGACTGGTCGCGCCGGTAGTCGGCGATGACGCGGTCGTACAGGTCCAGGAACTGGGGGTCACGCGAAATCTCGCTCAGCCGCTCGGGCTTCACGCGGCGCAGGATCGCGATGGGGTTGTGGCGGGTGAGGTGCCAGAGAGGCTCGTCGATCAGCGAGAAGAGCAGCCGGGCGTTCCGGCTCCAGGACCAGGCAAGGTTGGTCGCGACGGCGCCAAGCCCTTCTATGCGTTCCGGCAGGTACGGGATCTTCGATCTATCAACAGTCATGGACGGCAACATAACGGAGCCAAGCGGGGAGACGTAACCGTTTACACCGGGGCCCGATCAGCCCCGAATCGCAGGGTGTGGAGGCTGAATCGCACTCGTCTCGCGCTCAGACGCGGGCCCCCAGATGCACCTGCCGCTCCACTTGGGCAAAGCGCTCCTCGGCGACCGGATCCTTGCTCAGCCTGGAAACGACGATGCCGACGAGGAAAGATAGCGGAATCGAGATAAGCGCCGGATTCTTGAGCGGAAAGAGCGCCGTCTCGCGGTGCAGGATGTCGATCTGAATGGTGGGTGAGAGGTAGATCAGCACGAGCGTCGAGATCGTCCCCACGAGCATGCTCGTCACCACACCCAGGGTGGTGCACCCGCGCCAGAAGATGGAGAGGACGATGGCCGGGAAATTGGCGCTCGCGGCTATGGCGAAGGCCAGCGACACCATGAAGGCGACGTTCTGTCCCTTGAAGGTGATCCCCAGGATCACGGCGATGACCCCCAGCGCGACCGTGGCGATACGCGCCACCCGCAGCTGCTCGATGGGGGTCGCTTCTCCATGTCGCGCGACACTGACCCACAGGTCGTGCGAAAGCGCCGCCGCACCGGAGAGGGTGAGCCCGGCCACCACGGCCAGGATCGTGGCGAAGGCGACGGCGGCGATGAACCCCAGGAACGGCGTCCCTCCCAGCGTCTCCGCCAGGAGCGGCGCCGCCATGTTCCCTCCCTTGTCCACCGCGACGATCGTCTCCGGACTCACCAGGACCATCGCCCCGAAGCCCAGGATGAAGGTCATCAGGTAGAAGAAGCCGATGAGCCCCGTGGCGTAGAAGACCGACTTCCGCGCCGCCTGCGCGTCGGGGACGGTGTAGAAGCGCATGAGGATGTGGGGAAGGCCGGCCGTCCCGAACATCAGCGCCATTCCCAGCGAGACCGCGTCCATCGGATTGGCGACCAGCTTGCCGGGCGCCAACACACCCGCGCCGTACCGCTCCGCCGCGGCGCCGAATAGCGCAAGCGGCGAAAACGAGAACTTGGCCAGCACCATGATCGCCAGCAGCGTCGCCCCGCCCAGCAGGAGAAACGCCTTCACGATCTGCACCCAGGTGGTGGCGATCATCCCACCGAATAACACATACGCGATCATGGCTACCCCCACCACGACCACCGCCAGCTCGTAGGTGAGACCGAACATCAGCCGGATCAGACCGCCCGCCCCCACCATCGGGGCGATGAGGTAGAAGATTACCGTG
>CAZVDJ010000309.1:4413-5792 GCA_964626245.1 uncultured Gemmatimonadaceae bacterium | reverse complement strand
TACAAGTCCACCGATGGTGGCGGCACCTGGCGCAACATGGGGCTGCGTGACAGCAAGCACATCGCCCGGATCGCCGTCGATCCGACCAACTCGAGCGTCGTCTACGTCGCCGTCCCCGGGCACCTGTGGGGCCCGAGTCGCGAGCGCGGCCTGTACAAGTCGTCCGACGGTGGCGCCACGTGGTCGCTCGTCCTCGCCCGTGACGAAGACACCGGCGCCGTCGACGTCGCCATCGACCCGTCCGATCCGTCCATCGTGTACGCCGCGCTCTATCAGCGACGGCGTGCGCCCTTCGGCTTCGTTGGAGGGGGACCGGGGAGCGGGTTGTACAAAAGCACCGATGCCGGCCGGAGCTGGAGGCGCCTGACGAGCGGCCTGCCGCCCGGCGACGTGGGGCGCATCGGGATCTCCATCTATCGCAAGGATCCGCGCATCGTCTATCTCTCGCTCGAGCAGGGCGAGCGATACACCTCGTCCATCTCGTACGGCAAGCGGCTGGGCGGCGTCTTCCGCTCGGAGGACAAGGGCGAATCGTGGCGCTGGATGAGCGACTGGAACCCGCGCCCCGCGTATTCCTCGCAGATCCGCGTCGACCCCAGCGACCAGTCGCGCATCTACATGATGCAGTACTCGGTGAGCGACGACAGCGGCAAGACCTTTCGCGAGCCGCGCCAGACGCTGCACGGCGACGATCGCACCATCTGGGTGGACCCGAAGGACTCGCGCCACCTCGTCAAGGCCGACGACGGCGGCGTGGGGATCAGCTACGATCGCGGCGTGAAGTGGCTCTACGTCTCGTCGCTCCCGGTTTCGCAGTTCTACCACGTCTCGGTGAGCACCACCTGGCCGTACTTCGTGTGCGGCGGGCTCCAGGACAACGGGTCGTGGTGCGGCCCCAACCAGACCTTCTCGCGCGAGGGGATCCTGAACGACGACTGGTATCGCGTGGGCGGCGGCGACGGCTTCCACAACACCATCGACACCACCGACAACCGCACCGTCTACTCGTCGTCGCAATACCTGGGGCTCACCCGCGTGGACCTCCCGACACGCGAGGCCAAGGCGCTCCGCCCCACGGTGAAGGAGGGTGAAGGACCAAAGCTCGGCAACTGGGGAGCGCCGCCGCCGCGGGTGGGACAGAAGATCCCGCCGGCGGGATGGAACTCCCCGTTCGTGGTCTCCTCGCACGTGCCGGGACGGATCTACGCCGGCATGGCGGTCCTCTGGTCGAGCGACGACCGCGGCGACACGTGGCGCTCGTTAGGGAATCCCACCACCGGCGTCGACCGGCGGTCGCTGCGCATCATGGGCCAGGCACCGGAGCCCACCTCGCTCTCGCTGGATGAGGCGTCGCACGGTCTCACCAAGACTCTGCAGGT
>CAZVDJ010000309.1:0-4403 GCA_964626245.1 uncultured Gemmatimonadaceae bacterium | reverse complement strand
CGCTGGAGGACGGCGTCTCGTACTACCCCACCGTCTCGGCCTTCGCCGAGTCGCCACGCAACCCGTCGCTCCTGTATGTCGGGACCGACGACGGCAACGTGAAGCGTTCCACCGATCGCGGCCTGTCGTGGACCGACCTCACGCCGCGCGTGCCAGGCGTGCCGCGCAACACGTGGGTGGCCGCCGTTGTCGCGTCGCGGCATGCCGCCGGCACCGTCTATCTCGCGTTCGACGGGCACCAGGCCGACGACTGCGCCAACTATCTCTTCAAGTCCACGAACCAGGGCGAGAGCTGGACGTCGATCGTGGGTGACCTGCCTCCCGAGCGCACCATCCACGCCCTGCTCGAGGATCCCCGTAATCCGAACGTGCTGTACCTGGGCACCGAGTTCGGCCTGTACGTCACGCTCGACGGTGGCGCACACTGGATCGCGATGCAGGGGGGGATGCCCACCGTCCCGGTCAACGACCTGGTCATCCAGCCGCGCGAGAACGACCTGGTGCTGGCCACGCACGGCCGAGGCATCTGGATCTTCGACCAGGTGCACGCGCTGCAGGAGCTCACTGACGGCGTGCGGCAGCAGCCCGGCCACCTCTTCACGGTCGCCCCCGCCACCGCCGTGCGCCTGACGAGCAGCAAGGCGCACGCCGGTGACATGCTCTTCCGCGGCGAGAACCCGCCGGCGGGCGCGATCATCGACGTGTGGGCGCGCGACGGCGTCCCCGAGGGCACGGTGCTCACGATCCACGCCAGCGCCGGGCGCGAGGTGGCGCGCGTCGCCGTGCCCGCCAGCCGCAACGGCGGCGTGGTGCGTGTCACCTGGAACCTCCGCCTCCCCGACCTGCGCCCCGGCGCAGGAGGCGACGACGAGGAAGGCGGCGGCGGGGGGCTGCCGGGACGCTTTGCCGCACCAGGGACCTATGAAGCGCGGGTGGAACTCGGCGGACAGCGGTACGCCCGTCGCTTCGAGCTGCGCGAGGATCCGCGGGTGCGCCTGACGGCCGCCGACCGGCAGCGCTGGACCAGCGCCGTGGACAGCGTCGCCGCCCTCTACCGGGCGGCCAGCGCACTGGCCGACGCGGCGCGCGCCGAGGTCAAGCGACTGGAGGCCGTCACGCCGCGCGATGAACGCCGGCTCGCCGACACGCGCGACGTGGCGGAGACGGCGGGCGAACTGGTGCAGCGCCTGGCGACGCTGTACGGAAACCTCGTGCGCGTGTCCGATCGTCCCACCACCGACCAGCGCGCGCAGATGGGCTATTTCCCCACCGTGCTGACCACGCTACAGGCGCGATGGCGCGCGCTGGGGACGCGCTCCTGACCGGCGTGTCGAGCTCGCACCCCCGGCAGCGTTCGCACCGCGTGCCGGTCGGCGCGCTGGTCACCGCGCTATCCGTCGCGCTCGCCAGCTGCTCGCCGACCCCGAACCGCGCTGGGCAGTCGGCGACGGGGACGTTGCGATGGGGGGGAGATGCGGAGGGAGGCGCCCCCTTTGTGGAGGCCGATCCCGCGCACCCGGACTCGCTTCGCGGCTTTGACGTGGAGATTGCGGAGATGCTCGCGCGCGGGCTGGGACGCACTCCGCAGTTCGTGCAGGTGGCGTACGCATCCATCGGGGCCTCGGTGGAACGCGGCGACTTTGCCGTGGGACTCTCGGGGGTGGAGGACCGGCCCGACCTGCACGAGCAGCACGCGCTCTCCCTTCCCTACTTCGCCTTTCGCGAGGTGCTGGCGGTGCGCGCCGCCGACTCGGCCCGCTATCACGCGCTGGCCGACCTGGCGGGGAAGCGCGTGGGGACGCTGGGCGCGACGCTCGCCTACCAGCTCCTGGTGGAGGAAGAGGGTCGCTCGGGGCTCATTCCGGTCTCCTATGACGACGACGTGCACCCCTACACCGACCTTGCAAGTGGGCGCCTGGATGCGGTGCTGCTCGATCACGTCATCGCCGAGCGCGCGCTTCGCCGCACCGGGGGCTTCGTGATCCAGCCGGCCGCCATCGCCGAGGGACACTACGTGGCAGTCTTTGCCCGCCGGGACAGCACGCTCCGCGACTCGGCCAACGCCATCCTGCGCGCGCGCATGCGTGACGGCACGCTCGAGGCGACCTTTCGGCGCTGGAGTGTGTGGGACGAGGGGCAGCGGGCGCACTTCGATCGCGTCCTGGCCGACACGGCGGGCCGCTCGGCCGCGGCCGCGGCGTCGACCGGCGACGCGATCCGGCGCTACCTGCCGGCGCTGCTGCGTGCGGCGGGGATCACGCTCGCCCTCTCGTGTCTCGCGATGTTGCTGGCGGTGCTGGTGGGTGTCGCGGTGGCGGCCGGGCGCGTGTACGGCGCGCGTCCCGTGCGCTGGCTGCTCACGGCGTACGTGGAGGTGATGCGCGGGACGCCGGTCCTGTTGCAGCTCTTCGTCCTGTACTACGGACTGTCCGGCGTCGTCCGGCTCCCCGCGTTCGTGGCCGCGATGATCGGGCTGGGGCTCAACTACGCCGCGTACGAATCCGAGATCTATCGCTCGGCGCTGGTGGCGATTCCACGGCTGCAGCTGGAGGCGGCGCGCACGCTGGGGCTCACCGAGTGGCAGGTGTTGCGCCTCGTGCGCGGCCCGCAGGCATTGCGGCTGGCGCTCGCCCCCATGACCAACGACTTCGTCGCCCTGCTCAAGGACTCGTCGCTGGTCTCGGTGATCACCGTGGTGGAGCTCACCAAGCAGACTTCGATCTTCGCGACGAACATCGGCAGCTGGATGGTCCCGGGTCTGCTCTGCGGCGCGCTCTACCTGGCCATGTCGCTCCCGCTGTCGCATGCCGCACGGGCACTCGAGCGCCGGTGGCGACACCCATGACGCCGACCACCACCACGGGCGCCAGTGCCCTGGCGCTGCGCGGGCTGCAGTTGCGGCGCGAGGCGCAGGTGATCCTCGCGGGCGTCGACCTGGACGTCGCGCCCGGGCGCACCTGTGCCCTGATGGGAGTGTCGGGGGCGGGCAAGTCGACGGTGCTGCGCACGATCGCGGCGCTCCAACCCTTTGATGCCGGCAGCGTGACCGTCGGCGATGTCGCGCTCGCCCCGGGCGTCCTGCCGCGCGGCCGCGCCCTGGCCGCGCTCCGGCGCACGGTGGGCATGGTCTTCCAGTCGCACGCGCTGTTCGAGCACCTGAGCGTGCTGGAGAACGTCACGCTCGCCCCGGTACATGCGCTGGGCTGGGCCCGTGCGCGCGCCGACGCGGCGGCGCGCGACCTGCTGGAATCGCTGGGCGTCGCCGCGCGGGCGCAGGCGCTCCCGCGCGAGCTGTCGGGCGGCGAGGCACAACGCGTCGCCATCGCCCGGGCGCTGGCCCAGGATCCCCGCGTGCTGCTCATGGACGAGCCCACGTCGGCGCTCGACCCGGCGCGGCGTGGTGCGCTGGCCGACGCCCTGCGCGCCCTTGCGGCTGGCGGTCGCGCCCTCCTCATCTCGACGCACGATGTCGACTTCGCGCGCGCCGTCGCCGACGAGGTCGCCGTCCTGCACCGCGGCGTGGTGGTGGAACGCGGCGCGCCAGACGCGGTCCTCTCCGCGCCGCGGCATCAGGCAACGCGCGAGTTGCTCAGCTCGGCCGGCGACGCCTAGCGCGCGTGCGCCCGCGTCAGGGTGTGGCGCGCACCTTGACCCCGTCCTTCAGTCGCTCGTCCGGGCGCAGGACGACGGTCGCTCCCACGTCGAGCCCACGCGTCACCTCCACCTCGCGCGCTCCGCGGCGCCCGACCTCGATCGGCACGAGGCGCGCGCGCCCTCCGGCCACGACGAAGCTCCCCCACCCCGCGTCAATCGGGACGAGCGCCGCCGAGGGAATGCGCACCACGTCGGCCCCGCTCCACAGCACGAGGCTCACGTCCACCTCGAAGCCGTCGCCCAGCCCTGTCGCCGGCTGCTCCAGCCGCGCGATGACGTTCACGCGCTGCTCCTCGATGCCTAACGCCGACTGTCGCGTGAAGGCCACGGGCTCCACGCGCACGACGGTGGCGCCAAGGGGTGCCCGGTCAGACAGCCGCACCTCCATGGGCATGCCAGCCGTCAGGCGCACGGCGTCGCGCGAGAGGACGTCGCAGACGACCTCGACCGACGCGGCGTCGCCCACTTCCACCAACGGCGTCCCCGCCACCACGACGCGATCGTGCGCCTCGAACAGGCGCAACACCTGCCCGGCGATGGGCGTCGTGAGGCGGATGGGGGAGGCCCCCGTGGAGCCGGGATCTGCTCCCAGCAGCGCCGCGCGCGCCGCGCGCTCCCCCTCGCGCGCCGCCGCAAGGCGCGCCTCCGCCGATTCCATGTCGCGCTCACGCCATTGCACCTGCAGCACGGCCTGGTCACGCTCCCTGTCGGGAATGGCGCCGGCGGCCGCCAGCCGCTCGGCGCGGCCC
>CAZVDJ010000308.1:0-5795 GCA_964626245.1 uncultured Gemmatimonadaceae bacterium | reverse complement strand
GGCCTCGCCGGCCCCCTTCACGCCTAACGGGTTGACGGGGGACGGGGTGACCGTGCGGTCGGTCTCGAACATCGGGAGGAACTCCGCCTTGGGGAGGGCGTAGTTCATCATGGAGCCGGTGAGCAGCTGGCCATTGGAGTCGTACTGCGCCCCTTCCCACAGCGCCTGCGCGGCGCCTTGCGCAATGCCGCCGTGCAGCTGGCCGTCCACGATCATCGGATTGATCACGTTGCCGAAGTCGTCCACCGCCACGTAGCGCTGGATCGTCACCCGCCCGGTTTCCCGGTCCACCTCCACCACGGCGATGTGCACGCCGAACGGGAAGACGAAGTTGGACGGGTTGAAGAACGACGTGGCCTCGAGACCCGGCTCCATGTCGGCGGGGAGGTTGTGCGCGAGGTAGGCCGCCAGCGCCACCTCTCCGAAGCCCTTGCTCTTCGACGGCGATCCCTTCACGAAGAAGTTGCCGCCGGCGAAGTCGACATCCTCGGGCGCCGCCTCCAGCAGGTGCGCGGCGATCCTGCGCCCCTTGTCCTTGATCTTCTGCAGCGAGTTGTACAGGGCGGCGCCCCCCACGGCGCCGGAGCGCGACCCGTACGTTCCCATCCCGAACGGGATGCGCCCGGTGTCGCCGTGCACGATCTCCACGTCGTCGATGGTGCAGCCCAGTTCCTGCGCCACCACCTGCGCGAAGGTGGTCTCGTGCCCCTGCCCGTGCGAGTGCGAGCCCGTGAGGACGGTGACCTTTCCCGTGGGATGGATGCGCACCACGCCGGATTCGTAGAGTCCGGCCTGCGCCCCTAACGAGCCGACGATGTGCGACGGCGCCAGCCCGCACGCCTCGATGTACGCCGACATCCCGATGCCCAGGTATTTCCCCTGCGCGCGCCCTGCCGCCTGCTGCGCGCGCAGCCCCGTGTAGTTCACGAGCTGCAACGCCTTGTCCAGCGCCGGCTCGTAGTTGCCGCTGTCGTACTGCAGCGCCACGGCTGTCTGGAACGGGAAGGCATTCGCCGGCACGAGATTCCGGCGGCGCAACTCGGCGGGATCGATCCCCAGGGTCGCCGCCGCGATGTCCATCGTCCGTTCGAGCAGGTACGTCGCCTCGGGACGCCCGGCGCCTCGATAGGCATCCACCGGCGTCGTGTGCGTGTACGCCGCGGTCACGTCGACGTGGATTGCGGGAATGTTGTACTGCCCGGAGAGGAGCGTGCCGTACAGGTACGTGGGCACCGCGGGTGCGAAGAGCGTGAGGTAGGCCCCCATGTTGGCCACCGTCTTCACCCGAAGCGCCACGATCTTCCCGCTCGCGTCGAAGGCCAGCTCGACATCGGTGTCGTGGTCGCGCCCGTGCGCATCGGTCAGGTACGACTCACTGCGCGTCGCCGTCCACTTCACCGGGCGCCCGACCGTCTTGGACGCCCACGCGACCGTGACTTCCTCGGGGTAGATGAAGATCTTGGAGCCGAAGCCGCCGCCCACGTCGGGAGCGATGACGCGGAACTTGTGCTCGGCCAGCCCCAGCACGAACGCCCCCATGATCAGGCGATGCACGTGCGGGTTCTGCGACGTCACGTAGAGCGTGAGCTCGTCGGCCGCGGCATCGTAGCTGGCCAGCGACGCGCGCGGCTCGATGGCGTTGGCGATGAGCCGCTGGTTCACCAGGTGCTGCTTCACCACCGTGGCGGCGCCGGCAATCGCGGCGGAGGTCGCCGCCGCGTCGCCAAGCTGCCAGGTGAAGCAGACATTCCCCGGGACGTCCGCGTGCACCTGCGGCGCCCCCGGCTGCAACGCGGCCACCGCATCGGCCACCGCGGCATGGTCGGTGTAGTCCACCATCACCTGGTCGGCCGCGTCGCGCGCCTGCGCCGGCGTCTCGGCCAGCACGACCGCCACCGCGTTCCCGACGTGGCACACCTTGCCCACCGCCAGCGCGCGATACTCGGCCACCTTGATCCCGGCGTGCAGCCAGCCGACCGGAATCGGGTTCACGCCGGCCGCCTTCATGTCGTCGCCGGTGAGCACCGCGTGCACGCCGGGCATGGCACGCGCCGCACTGGCGTCGATCGCGTTGATGGTGGCGCTGGCGTGCGGCGAGCGGACGAACGCGGCGTGGAGCTGCCCCGGCAGCTTCACGTCGTCCGTGTAGCGTCCCTTCCCCGTGATGAAGCGGGGATCTTCCTTGCGGCGGACGCTCGCCCCGATGAGCGACGCGCCCGGCTGGATGGTCGTGGTCATCTCCCCTCCTCAGTCGCCGGCGACGGCGCTGGTGCCGCCCGCCATGGTCTGCGCGGCGTGCTGCACCGCCTTCACGATGTTGTGATAGCCCGTGCAACGGCACAGGTTGCCTTCCAGCGCGTGACGGATCTCGCCTTCGCTCGGCGACGCGTTGCGCGACAGCAGGTCGACCGAGGACATGATCATCCCCGGTGTGCAGAAGCCGCACTGCAGGCCGTGCATCTCGCGGAAGGCCGCCTGCAATGGATGCAGCGAACCGTTGGTCTCGAGTCCTTCGATCGTCGTGACCGAGGCGCCGGCCGCCTGCACGGCCAGCACGGTGCACGACTTCACGCCGCGCCCGTCCAGCAGCACGGTGCACGCGCCGCACTGACTGGTGTCGCAACCCACGTGCGTGCCGGTGAGTCCGAGGGCGTCGCGCAGGAAGTGCACGAGGAGCGTGCGCGGCTCGGCGTCGCGCGTGACGGCGCGACCGTTCACCGTGAGGGTGATCTCTGCCATGCTGAGAACTCCGGGGAGTGGAGAGTCGTCCGCGCCGGACGACGGCCGCCGGAGGGCCCACGAGGCAGGGGCGGCGGGCGCGGGCCGCTAGCATGGCGCCTCGGGAGAGGGGCGTCAAGCAACGGGGCCGCCCCCCCAACCGGGGGTTCGCCTATTGGACTTGGGTCCTCTTGATCACGCGTCCCGGCCGGGCCGCCGACAGCGCGCCGTTCACGACCACGGGCACGCCGTTCACCAGGACGTCGCCGATCCCCGCGGGGTACTGATGCGGGGCGGTGAACGTCGAACGGTCGGCCACCGTCGCGGCGTCAAAGATGACCAGGTCGGCCACCTTTCCCTCCGCCACCTCCCCGCGCCCCGTTAGGCCCAGCCGGCGCGCCGGCATCGACGTCATCTTGCGCACCGCCTCCTCCAGCGTGAGCACTTTCGCGTCGCGCACGTACGGCCCCAGCACCCGCGGAAAGGTCCCGTAGGCGCGCGGGTGCGGCTGCCCCTCGCCCGGCCTCGTCAGCCGCCCGTCCGAGGCAATCATCGTCTGCGGGTGCGCCATGATGCGCCGCACGTCGGCCTCGTCGATCACGTGGTAGATCATCGTGGCGCCCCCCTTGAGCTGCGCCTCCACCACCAACGGCGCCGCCGCCTCCGGGGTCGGGGGGAGTCCGCGCATCACGGCCCAGTCGTGCAGCGTCTTTCCTTCCAGCTCCGGCTGCCACGCCGCCCGTCCGAATTGCACCCGGCGGATGTCGCCGCCCCCGCGATCGTTGAGCAGGAAGTCGACGACACCGCGCAGGATGCTGTCCTTGAGCGCCGGATCGCGCATCCGGCGCGCCAGGGCCGAGTCGCCGTCCGCCAGCGCCCAGGGCGGAATGAGGACGGCGATCCCGGTCTGGCTGGCCGTGTACGGGTACTGGTCGATCATCACGTCGATCCCGGCGCGTCGCGCGGAGTCGACCATGGCGAGCGTGCGCACCGACTGCCCCCACATCTGGCGTCCGATCGCCTTGTGATGCGTGAGGACGACCGGGATGCGCGCCTCCCGACCGATGGTGATCGCCTCCGCGACGCCGTCGAACAACCCGAGCCCTTCCTCGCGCAGGTGCGAGGTGTAGATGCCGCCACGGCCGGCCGCTACGCGGGCCAATGCCACGACCTCGTCGGTCTTCGAGTAGAAGCCCGGGATGTAGCGCAGTCCGGTGCTGAGCCCGAATGCACCCTGGTCCATCCCCTGCACCACCAGCGCCTCCATCCGCCGCAGCTCGTCGGGCGTGGGTGCCCGGGCCGCCAGGCCCATCACCCGCTCGCGGATCGAGTTGTGCCCCACCAGGTAGGCGACATTCATCCCCAACCCGGCCTTCTGCGCCGAGTCCATGTACGGTGCCAGCGGAAGCGGACCACCGCCGTCGGGGCCGCCCAGCGCAAGCGTCACCCCCTGGCGCACGTGGCTTTCCGCCGCCGGCAGCCGCAACAGCGGATCGAGGTGGGCGTGGAGGTCGATGAAGCCTGGGGCGACGATGCGACCGGTGGCGTCGATCACGAGACGGGCGCTCGCGTCGGCGAGCCCGTCGGGCGCCACGCGCACGATACGGTCACCGCGCACGGCGACGTCGGCGCGGAAGCGCGCGCGCCCCGTTCCGTCCACGACCGTCCCGCCCCGGATCACCACGTCATCGGGGGGCGCGCCCTGGGCGCGCACGTCACTGGCCAGCGCCAGTGGCAGCATGACCACCGGCACCCACCGCTGCCATGGTGCGGAGGCGAACACGCTCGCCCGCGACGGAGCATCGTGAAGACGCACGATCGAACGACTCATGATTCTCCCTGGAGTTCACTCGGGGGGCGCGCGACCGTGCGCGCCGACCAGTTGGTCCACCAACGTCGCTCGCCGCCCGGCTCCAGCCAGGCGGCGCTCTTCCAGTCGCCCAGCGCCTCGCTCAGCGAGTCAGGCGCACCGATCCCGGGCGACAGTCCGAGATTCTGGTACGGCTCCTCTCGGCGGAAGGGGGTCCATCCGCGCTTGTTGATCCAGAGCCCCACATGCGTCACCTGCGTGGGGTCGAAGGTGGCGACGAGTTCCAGGTCGCCTTCGCGCAGCGTCACGCTCCCCTCGGGCACGTCGAGGAAGAGCTTGCAGGCGTACCGCTTGGCCACCTCGAAGGGAGCGGTGAAGTCGTGCACCTTGCCGCCGCCGCGCACGAACGGCCAGCGATGCTCCGACCGCACTTCTCCCAGGTCGATCTCGTGGCGCGCAAAGACGCGCAGTCGCGCCCCCTCCGGCAGGACCAGGCGGGTGTGCGCGGACAGGGGGAACATCGGGTGCGCCGCCCAGAGGAACGGGAGGCGTTCCGCCCCATGGTTCACCAGCGCGTACTCCATGCGCACGTCGCCGCCGGGCGTCACGCGCACGGTGCGTTGCAGCTCGTAGGGGAGGCGCACGCCGCGCCAGGTCAGGCGCGCCCCCTGCCCGTCGCGCGATGTCAGGACCTCCAGCGCCGGCACCTGGGACCAGAGCTCGCCGTGATCCGGAAGCTCGATGCCGCCGAAGGTGCGCACCCACCCGGGCACGCGGCACGACGACACGGTGGGCAGGCACTCGTCCAGGCCTCCGCTGTCGCCCGTCTCGAGGTACGAGGTCCCGGGCACGCCCCGCGCGAGCGGCACCACGTCGCTCGACCAGAGCCACTGCCGCCCCCCCATCTCCAGCGCGGTGAGCTTGCCGCCTAACGACGGGACCAGCACCACGCGCGAACTCCCGCCGCGCAGTTCCAGGTAGCCGAAGTCGGCCGCCGTGGGGAGCGCCGGTTTGCTGCGGCTGAAGAACGGGAGCTTCACCCGATCGCGTCCGGCGATACGCCTCGCGTGGCGAAGATGCGAGCCACGGCGGCGCCGATCTTGTTGTTCGGGGTACTGGCCCCCGCCGTGAGCCCCACGCGCACCGCGCCGCTCGACGGGAGCCAGTCGGTCGCGTCGGACTCCACGTGCTTCACCCCCGCCACGCGGTAGTGCAGCGTCCGCGTCGCCGGGTCGATCGCCTCGGCATCCTCCACGTGGTACGTGGG
>CAZVDJ010000307.1:0-5796 GCA_964626245.1 uncultured Gemmatimonadaceae bacterium | reverse complement strand
GACTTCGCCTTCCTGGAGAGCGACCCGGGGCGGTGCCGTGCGCAGCATTACGACGCCGTCTACAACGGCAACGAGCTGGGGAGCGGATCCATCCGCATCACCGACCCGGCCATCCAGTCGCTCATCTTCCGCCTGCTCGGCATCGGCGCCGAGGACCAGCAGCGCCGCTTCGGCTTCCTGCTGGACGGACTGGCGGCCGGCGCGCCGCCGCACGGCGGCTTTGCGCTGGGCTTCGACCGCATCGCGATGCTGCTGGCGGGGGCGCCGTCGCTGCGCGACGTGATCGCCTTTCCCAAGACGACGGCGGCGCGCGCCCTGTTCGAGGGGGCGCCGACCCCCGTGAAGCCCGAGGACCTGGCGGCGCTGCACCTTGCCATCACCGACTGACGTGGCCGACGACACCATCACACAGCGCCTGAATGCCGAAGGGGCCGACCCGCTCACGCTGGCCGGGGTGAACGACGTGAACCTCGTGGAGCTGCAACGCGTGAGCGGCGCGCGCGTGATGCTGCGCGGCGACGCGCTGTCGCTGAGCGGAAGCCCGGAGGTGGTGGAGCGTGCCGTGGGCATAGCCCAGCGCATGATCGACACGGCCCGGCAGCGGGGGGCGCTGGATGCCGATGACGTGTTGCGCATGTCGCTGGAGGCGTCGCGGGAGGGGCAGGAGCCCGACTACCGCATCGCCCTCCCCGGCGTTCGGCGCATCATCCAGCCCAAGACGCCGGGCCAGGGGGAGTACCTGAAGGCGATCGCCGAGCACGACATCGTGATCGGGATCGGGCCGGCGGGGACGGGAAAGACCTACCTTGCCGTTGCCGCCGCCGTCGACGCCCTCTCGCGCAAGCGGGTGCGCCGGATCGTGCTGGCGCGACCGGCGGTGGAGGCGGGCGAGAGCCTGGGCTTCCTCCCCGGCGACCTGCAGGCCAAGGTGGACCCGTACCTGCGCCCCCTGTACGACGCGCTGGAAGACATGATGCCGGCGGAGCGCATGCAGAAGGCACTGGAGACGCGTGTCATCGAGATCGCCCCGCTGGCGTACATGCGCGGGCGCACGCTCAACGACGCCTTCGTGATCCTGGACGAGTCGCAGAACGCCACCAACGCGCAGATGAAGATGTTCCTCACGCGGCTGGGGGCGAACTCGAAGACGGTCATCACCGGCGACAAGACACAGATCGACCTGCCCAAGCGGGCGGACTCGGGGCTGCTCCAGATCGAGCGCATCCTGTCGCACATCGACGGGATCGCGATCCACTACCTGACGGATGTGGACGTCGTGCGGCACCGCCTGGTCCGGGAGATCATCCGGGCGTACGCCGAGGACCTGGGCGCCTGACCGGCATGGACGACGACCCTTCCCCTACACGTCCGAAGCGCCGCGCCGGTTCGCGACGTCGGTCGCGCGCAGCGGGCACGGCGCGCGCCCCCGGCGTCCCCGCGATGCTGCCGGACGTCCGCGTCTCGAGCACCGTGGGGCGCCTCCCCCTGGCGCGGGCACGCGTCGCGGCGATCGCGCAGGCGGTGCTGCGCGGCGAGCGGCGCGCGTCGGCGGTGCTGGGGGTGACGTTCGTGTCACGCGCTGCCATCGCGCGCCTGAATCGCGTGCACCTTGGGCATGCGGGGCCCACCGACATCATCACCTTCGAGCATGCGTCCCCCGCGCCGGGACTTCCGCTGGTGGGTGACATCTACATCGCGCCGGCGGTCGCCGCGGCCAACGCGCAGCGCCTGGGGCGCTCGACGCGCGAGGAAGTGGCGCGGCTCGTGATTCACGGCGTGCTGCACGCGCTGGGTTGGGAGCACCCTGAGGGCGACGACGACGCGCGCACGCGCTCGGCCATGTGGCGGCGCCAGGAGCGCTGGCTCTCCCGCCTGCGGGACGGTGGCACGTGGTAGCGCTCGTGGCGTGGGGGATTGCGGCGCTCGCCGCGGCGCTGGCCGCCACGTGCGCGGCGGCGGACGGCGCCATGCTCTCGCTGGGCGCCGAAGGGGCGCTGCCCGCCGAGCTGCGGGCGCTGCACGAGCGCCGCGAACGCACGCACCGCGCACTCGCCTTTGCGCGCGTGCTGGCGCAGCTGAGCGGCGGCGTGAGTGTCGCGGTCGCGCTCGACCTGGCCACGCGCTCCACGCGCGACGCCATCCTCCTGGGGCTGCTGGCGGCGCTGGTGCTGGTGGGGCTGAGCGAGGCGCTCGCACGCAGTGCCGGGAGCGTGGGGGGGCAGCGCGCCGCCCATCGCCTCCTCCCCTTCATTGGCACCGTGGAGCGGCTGCTGCGCCCGGTCTCGTTGCTCGGCGGGTGGATCGACCAGACGCTGCAACGCCTCCTTCCCCCGCGCGAGGATCTCGCGCTCGATCGTGAGGCGACCGCCGATCAGTTCCGGCAGGTCGTGGCCAAGGAGGCGGAGGTCAGCCAGCGCGAGGAAGGGCTGCTGCGGTCGGTCTTCCAGCTGGGCGAAACCGAGGTGCACGAGCTGATGGTGCCGCGCGTCGACATCGTCGCGATCGACCGCGACATGCCATGGTCGGAGGTGCTCGACCGGGTGCGCTCGTCGGAGCACGCGCGCATCCCCGTCTATCGCGAGTCGATCGACGACATCATCGGGATCCTCTTTGCCAAGGACCTGCTGCCGGTGGTGGTGGCCGACGAGGTGCCCGACGACTGGACGACGCTGGTTCGGCCGGCGCGTTTCATCCCGGGCGCCAAGAAGGCCGACGAGCAGCTGCGCGACTTCCAGGCGAGCGGCGTGCACATCGCGATCGTGGCCGACGAATTCGGCGGGACCGCAGGGCTGATCACCATCGAGGATGTGCTGGAGGAGATCGTCGGCGACATCCGCGACGAGACCGACGAGGAGGAGCCGCCGGTGGACCGCGATGGTGACGACCGTTTCTGGTTCTCGGCGCGCCTCACGCTCGACGAGCTGTCGGACGTGCTGGGGGTCGACCTGCGCCACGACGAGGTGTCCACGCTGGGAGGGCTCGTGTTCGAGATGCTGGGCCGGGTCCCGCGCGCCGGCGAGGAGCTGCAACTGGCGGGCTTCCGCGTGGTGGTGGAGCGCGTGGTGCGCCGCCGGGTGCAACGTGTCTATTTCGAACGGCTGGCGCCGGGCGACGCGGGGGCCGGGCGCGCCGGGAGCGCCGGGGGCGCCCGATGAGCCGCGCGGCGCTCCTCCTGCTCTCCATCGCCATCGTCGCCGCCCTGACCACGGCGGCAACCGCGGTGCGCTCGGTGAGCCGCATCTGGCTGCGCCACTGGGTGGAGCGCCGGCTGCGCGGGGCGCAGACCGCGGCGCTCTACCTCGAGCGCCCGCAGCGGTTGCTCCTGGCGGCGACCACCGGCGTGGCCATGACCGTCTTCCTGGCCGGCACCTTCATCGGGACGGCGGACGGCGGGGTGCTCGAGCGCGCGCGCGACGTGCTGGGCTACGCCCTGGCGCTCCTGCTCGCGGGCCAGCTCGTGCCCCGCGCCATCGCCCGCCGGTGGTCGTCGTTCTTCATCCCCTTCCTGTTGCCGGTCCTTCGGCTGGTGGAGTTCGCCTTCATGCCCCTGCTCGCCCTCGTCAGGCGCGTGACGGGCGAAGCCCACCGCGAGGCGAACGAGGAGGTGGCCACCGACGCCGAGGCGCTGGAGGAGCTCCTGCGCGAGGGGGAGCTGGAGGGGGTGGGGGAGCACACCGAGATCGCCATCATCGAGGGTGTGGTGCAGTTTGCCGGCAAGCGGCTGGGCGACGTGATGACGCCGCGAAAGGACATCTTTGCCGTCGCCGAGGGCACACCGACCGCCGAGGTCGCGCGACAAGTGGCCCAGTCTCGCTACAGCCGTGTCCCCGTCTACCGCGAGACGCTGGACCAGGTGGTGGGTGCCGTGCACGCCTTCGACGTGCTGGCCATGGATGACGACGCGCTGCCGCCGCTACGGCCGGTGACCTTTGCCACCGTGGGGATGCCGTGCAACGACTTCCTCTTCCGCATGCTGCGCGAGCGAAAGCACCTGGCGGTGGTGCGCGACGACGAGGGACGCACGGCGGGTATCGTGACGCTCGAGGACCTGCTGGAAGAGCTGGTGGGGGAGATTCGCGACGAGCACGACGAGCCGACGCTTCCCGCCTCGCGCGCCGCCGTTCCCGTGCCGCCCGGCGCCTCCGCCGACGCCGCGCGTCCCATTCGTCCGTAACGCCCAGCACCCCCACGCGTGACCCTGACCCCCGTGCAACCGATCGGCAACGCCTCGTCCGTCGCGCGATTGCTGGCCGACTTCGACGCGCGGCGCCCCGCGGCGCTGGCGCGCGCGGTCAGCATGGTGGAGAACCAGCGCGAGGGGTTCGACACCCTGCTGGCGGCGTTGCACCCGCGCATCGGACGCGCGCAGCGCATCGGCATCACCGGTCCGCCGGGGGCCGGGAAGAGCACGCTCACCACCCAGCTCACCAAGGCGTATCGGGCCGCCGGGCTCACGGTCGGGATCGTGGCCGTCGACCCCACCTCGCCGTTCACGGGCGGCGCCCTGCTGGGTGACCGCATCCGCATGGAGGAGGTGGCGCTGGACGCGGGGGTGTACATCCGGTCGCTGGCCACGCGGGGGTCGTTAGGCGGCCTGTCGTCGGCCACGCGCGTGGTGGCCGATGTCCTCGACGCCTTCGGCTTCGACCGCATCCTGCTGGAGACCGTTGGCGTGGGGCAGAGCGAGTTGGACATCGCGCGTGCGGCCGAAAGCACGCTCGTCGTCCTGGTGCCCGAGAGCGGGGACTCGATCCAGACGCTCAAGGCCGGGCTGATGGAGATTGCCGACCTGTTCGCGGTGAACAAGGCCGATCGCCCCGGCGCCGACCGGGTGCGCAACGACATCGAGCTGATGCTGGGCATGCGCGCCGGGCTCACGATGCGGAACGTCCCGGCGCACCACGGCGTGGACCTCTCGACCATCGCCAATCCGGGGCGTGCGGCGCGCGAGGCGGCCCGCGGCGAGCAGGGCGAGGGATGGATGCCGCCCGTGCTTCGAACCGTGGCGGCCAAGGGGGAGGGGATCGGCGAGGTCGTCGACGCGCTCGATCGCCACTTTCGCTATCTTGGCGCCAGCGGGGAGCTGACGCGGCGACGCCGGGCGCGCTGGCGCGAGCAGATCCTGGAGGTGGCGGAACAGCGCCTGCGCCGGCGCGTGTGGGGCGACGCCGAGATCCAGGCCTTCGTGGAAGCGTCGCTCCCCGCGGTGGAGGCAGGAACCAGTACTCCCTTCGGCATCGCCGACGAGCTGTTGCGGCGCGGTGCCGGTATCCTGACAAGGACGGTCTCATGACGTCGATGCGCGACCTGGCCGAGACGGTACGCGAACAGCAGGACGAGCTGGAGCGGCTGCGCGAGGAACTTGCGCGCTGGCGTGCGCGCTACGACGCGGGTGAGAAGCGCGACGTGGCCTTCGTCAACTCGGAGAAGGAGGTCGACCCGGTCTACTCGGTGCTCGACGTGTTGCCCGGTGACCCGCTGTCGCTGCCGCTCCCCGGCGACTTTCCCTACACCCGCGGCATCCACCCCACGGGATATCGCGGCCGGCTCTGGACGATGCGCCAGTTCGCCGGCTTCGGCACGGCGCGGGAAACCAACCAGCGCTTCAAGTTCCTGCTGGAGCACGGCCAGACGGGGCTCTCCACCGCCTTCGACTTTCCCACGCTGATGGGCTACGACTCCGACCATCCGCGTTCGGAGGGTGAAGTCGGCAAGACGGGTGTTGCCATCTCGTCGCTGGCGGACATGGAGACGTTGTTCGAGGGGATTCCCTTGGGCGAGGTCAGCACCTCCATG
>CAZVDJ010000306.1:0-5818 GCA_964626245.1 uncultured Gemmatimonadaceae bacterium | reverse complement strand
GCGGCGTCAGCTCGCGCAGCACGGCCAGCCCCCGCGTCAGGTGCTCCAGCTCATCGGTGAGTTCACCGATGATCGCCTCGAGCGCGGCGCGGCGTGCGCGATCCTTCACGAGCGAGCGGGCCGCCTCCACATGGCGTGACCGCAGCCCCTTGGCCGTGGCGCGCAGTGCGTCTCCATCGCCAACCGCCGCTCGCGTCGCGCCGCCCAGGAGGGCGTCGGTGACCCCGCCCATCGCGCTGGCGACCACCAGGCGCGGCCCGGTGCGCGCGGCGATCAGCGAAGCGGCGTGCCGGACGGCGGCCGCGTCGGCGAGCGAGGCGCCGCCGAACTTGTGGATGGCGAGCGGGGCGGAGCGGCGGGCGGCGGGCACGAGATGGCGAAGTGGGTCGGAGTCTCAGGCGGCCGCGACGCGCGTCGGCCAGCCACAATATGCACGACCGCGACCGCGGGCAGCACCGCGCCCCGTCGCCGCGTATGGAGGGCGGAACAGGCTCCCTGCCGCACGTTCCGATGGACGCGCACCGCGCCGCCCCGTAGAGTTGGGCGGCCCGATCGTCTGTCGGCCTCCCACCCCACCCGCACGAGACGTCCCCATGCTCGCGAAGGTCCCACTCCGCGCCCGCCGCTGGCGGCGTTCCACCCTCCTCACGGCCGCGCTCGGCGCCGCTGGTGCGCTCGCCGTCGGCGCCCTGGCCCCCGCCTCCGCGCAGGCGCAGGGGCGCATCACCTCGCCCAAGGAGTTCTTCGGCTTCAACATCGGCGACGACTACAAGCTCGCCACCTACACGCAGTTCATCGACTACTGGAAGAAGATCGACGGCGAGTCGGACCGGATGGTGGTGGAGGAGATCGGGAAGTCGGCCGAGGGGCGGCCGCAGCTCATGGCGATCATCACGTCGCCGGAGAACCACCGGATGCTGTCCCGCTACAAGGAGATCTCGCGCAAGCTGGCGCACGCCGAGGGGCTCACCGACGCCGAGGCGAAGGCCCTGGCGAAGGAGGGGAAGGCGGTGGTCTGGTTCGACGGCGGGTTGCACGCGACGGAGGTGCTGGGCGCGCACCAGCTCATCGAGACCACGTACCAGCTGGTGAGCCGCAGCGACGAGGAGACGCAGCGCTTCCTCAAGGACCTGATCATCCTGGCCGTGCACGCCAACCCTGACGGGATGGAGCTGGTGTCGGGGTGGTACATGCAGGAGCCGGATGACAGCAAGAAGACGTACGGGACCATCCCGCGCCTGTACCAGAAGTACATCGGGCACGACAACAACCGCGACTTCTTCATCCTCAACCAGAACGAGTCGATCAACATCGCGCGGATCCAGTATCACGAGTGGTACCCGCAGATCGTCTACAACCACCACCAGACGGGGCCGGCGGGGACGATCATGTTCGCGCCACCCTTCCGCGACCCGTTCAACTACACCTTCGACCCGCTCATCCCGTTAGGCATCGACATGGTGGGGGCGTCGATGCACAACCGCTTCGCGGTGGAAGGGAAGCCCGGTGTCACGATGCGCACGGGGGCGAGCTACTCCACCTGGTGGAACGGCGGGCTCCGCACCACGGTGTATTTCCACAACCAGATCGGCCTGCTCACCGAGACCATCGGGAGCCCGACGCCGATGGAGGTCCCGCTGGTGGTGAACAACCAGCTGCCGCGCGCCGACCTCCCGTATCCCATCGCCCCGCAGAAGTGGCACTTCCGCCAGTCGATCGACTACTCGGTCACGGCCAACTACGCCGTCTTCGACATTGCCAGCAAGCGGAAGGACGACTTCCTCTTCAACATGTACAAGATGGGGAAGAACTCCATCGAGCGCGGCAGCAAGGACAACTGGACCATCTCGCCCACGCGCATCGCCAGCCTGCAGGCGTCGATCGCGAAGGATCGCGCGGCGGCGCAGGCGACCGGCAACGGGCGCGACCGCCTGTCGGCGGCGCTCAATCCGTTCGGCGGCGCGGTGCCGGCCCGGTACTTCGATGAGCTGCGGCGCCCGGCCGATCGCGACGCGCGTGGCTACATCCTCCCGGCGAGCCAGGCCGACTTCGGCACGGCGACCAAGTTCGTGAACGCGCTGCGCAAGGCCAACGTCGCCGTGCATCGCGCCACGGCGCCCTTCACCGTGGCCGGCAAGCAGTACCCGGCCAACTCGTACGTGATCAAGACGGCACAGGCCTTCCGGCCGCACGTGATCGACATGTTCGAACCGCAGGATCACCCCAACGACTTCGCCTACCCGGGCGGGCCGCCCAAGCCGCCGTACGACAACGCCGGCTGGACGCTGGCGTACCAGATGGGCGTCGAGTTCGATCGCGTGCTCGAGGGCTTCGACTGCCCCTGCGAGAAGATCGAGGGGAGGGCGAAGGTGCCGTCGCAGGTGGGGGCAAGCGCCGGCGGCGCGCGCGGCTACGTGCTCGACCCGCGCGTGAACGATGCCTTCATCGTCGTCAACCGCGCCCTCAAGGGCGGGGCGCAGGTCTATCGCGTGAACACGCCGCTCAAGATGGGCGAGGTCACCCACCCGGCAGGGGCCTTCTACATCGCCGCCAGCGGCAACGCGCGCCAGGTCGTGGAGCAGGCGGCGCGCGACCTCGGCGTTCCCGTGCACGGCACGTCGGCCGGCCCGGGTGATGCCACGCGCGTGACGCCCAAGCGCATCGCGCTCTGGGACACGTACGGCGGCTCGATGCCGTCGGGGCACACGCGCTGGCTCTTCGAGCAGTTCGAGTTCCCCTTCGAGGTGGTGTACGCGCCCACGCTCGACGCGGGGAACCTCAAGGCCAAGTACGACGTGCTCGTCTTCGTCACCGGTGCCATCCCGGCCGCGCGTCGCGAAGGGGGGAGCGAGCTGTCGGCGATGATGGAACGCTTCAACCGCCAGCCGGCCCCCAACGAGGTCCCCGCACAATACCGCCCGTGGATGGGGCGCATCAGCGCGGACAAGACGATCCCGCAGCTCAAGAGCTTCCTGGAGCAGGGCGGAACGATCGTGACGGTGGGGACGTCGACCAACCTGGCGTACCACCTGGGCCTTCCGGTGCACGACCAGCTGACGGAGAAGACGCCAACCGGCGAGGAGCGCGAGCTGCCGCGCGAGAAGTTCTACGTCCCCGGCTCCATCCTGCAGACCGCGGTGGACAACACCGCGCAGTCGGCATACGGCATGGGGCCCCTGGCCGATGTGCTCTTCGACGACTCGCCGACCTTCCGCCTGGAGCCCGACGCGGCGCTGAAGGGTGTGCGGCCGGTGGCGTGGTACGCGTCGGACAAGCCGCTGCGCAGCGGGTGGGCGTGGGGGCAGGGCTACCTGCAGGGTGGCGTCGCCGCCATCGAGGCGCAGGTGGGGAAGGGGATGCTCTTCCTCTTTGGCCCGGAGATCACCTTCCGCGCCACGCCGCACGGCACGTTCAAGTTCCTCTTCAACAGCATCTACGCCTCGCTCGAGAACGGCAGGACGCGGATGTCGGCGGACGCCGGGCGCTGATGCGCCATGGGGCGACGGGCCGACCCGGCCCGCCGCCCCGACAGATGCAACCGGTGCTCGACTCGGCGCGGCGCTCCCCTCGGGGGGCGCCGCGCGTGCCGTTGGTGGGCGCTACGTCACCATGATCGCGGTGGCCAGCGCGTGGGCCACCTCGGCGCGGCAGATGTCGCTGTGCCCGGTGATGATGTCGTTGGCGTCCAGGTTGTACACGCCGCCCGGGACGAACAGATACTGCCCGCTGGCCGGGAGCAGCACCATCGGCGTGACCTCCGGCGTCTTCTGCGCCCCGTTGCGCCCGATGCCGCCGTACTTGTCGTTCTCGTCGCCCAATCCGGCCGCCACCTGTCCTCCCAGGCGCGACGCCATGGGGTAGGCAAGCCCCACGGCCTTGTCCTTCGCTGTGAAAGTGATGTAGACGGGGCCCGCCACCTTCTTGTCGCCGATCACCGACCGGAAGAGCCCGTTGCTGGTGCCGTCATACTTCTGCGCCATGCCGTAGTGCGAGAAGGCGGCCTGCATGAGGAAGAGCGACTGCACGCGGTTGGCCGCCCCCTTGGGGAGCGCGTTGACGCACGCGGTCACCAGGCGCCCGCCGAAGGAATGCCCCGCCAGGTGCACCCTGAGCGCCGGAAACTCGCCCCGGATCTTCTGCACCAGCGGCGCCAGCCCGTTCTCCCCCACCGTGCCGGCGCGCTCCTTCATGGTGAAGTAGGTGGTCATGTTGAGCGCATTGCGGGCGCCGTTGAGGATGGAGCCGAAGATGTTGGCCGCCTGTCCCGTCGTCCCGGCACCTATCGCCCCGCCTGCGCCCCCCGCGCCGCCCATGCCGATCGACGTCGCGGCGCCACCGCCCGCGCCCGGCCTTCCCTTCGGAAGATCCAGGATGGGCGGCGCCAGGAGCTTGAGCACCTCGTCGCCCTTCTTCTTCGCCCCAGCGGTCGGGAGCAGGTCGCTCCCCGACTTGCCGGTGTGCCAGAAGCCGCGCAGCAGGTCGACGAACTGGCGCTGCGCCTCCACATCGCCCTCCAGCTTGTCGACGAGCTTCTCGGCCTTCGCGAACTTGGCCTTGGACGCCTTGTCGGCGAAGGCGCCGGCCAGGATCGCCAGCTGCTTCTTGAGCGTCGCCTTGGTCACCGTGACGCCCACCGAGTTGGCGTTGCCCGGCTTGAGCTCATCGTCGGCGAACTTCTTCGACGGCCAGAAGACCGCGACCACGCCCACCTTGCGCGTGTCGATCCCGGGGACACGCCTGGCGTCGATCTCCTCGCGCAGCCATCCCAGGTAGGCGTGATACCACTTGCGCGCGTCGGCAATGTCGTTGTTCCACCCGTGCGAGAGGACCAGGACCTCGGTGAGCCCGGGGACCTTGAGCGCGTCGAGCACCCCCTTCACCTGTGCCGCGCCCGTCTTCCCCTTGGCGTCGAACTCGATCTCCACATACGGAAAGCCACTCTTGGTCGCCATGTCCCGCCTCCGTCACACCGATTGGATGGTTCGCATCAGGTCCACCAGCCCGCGCCCCTGGAAGTAGCGCTCGCGATTGAGGTCGGTGGCGTTGTCGAGGAAGAGCTGCTTCACGCGCTCGGGCTGTCCCTGGAACTCCCGGCGGACGCTGAGGAAGGCGGCGATGGCGCCGGAGACGTGCGGCGCCGCCATGCTCGTGCCGCTGTCCTCGATGTAGAGCACCTGCGCCTCCGTTGCGCCGGCCGGCGAGCTGGCGCTGCGCCCGTGCTCGAGCATGGCCGCCTTCTTGGTCCCCGCGGCACACGACACGATCTTCTCGCCGGGCGCCAGGATGTCGGGCTTGTTGCGCCCGTCGCCCGTGGGCCCCTTGGACGAGAAGAACGAGGCCCCGTACAGGTGCGGCATCTCACGGTGCGTGGAGCCCACCGTGATGGCCGCTTCCGCGTTGCCGGGGTCGTTGATGCTCAGCAGCAGGCCGGCCGCCTTGACCCCCACATAGCTCGTCTGCTGGTAGCCGTAGCCCGAGTTGCCGGCCGCGACCACCACGACCACGCCCGAGCGCACCAGCCGGTCCACTTCCACGCACAGCGGGCTCTGGCCGCAGGCGAACCACTCCGGGTCGAAGTCGTAGCCTAACGACAGGTTCACGCCGTGGATCAGGAGGCGACGGCCGTGCTGGTTGATCTCGTTCACCGTCTGCAGCGCGCGGATGATCGCGGTGGTCGAGCCGGCGCCATCGCGGTCCAGCACCTTCATGGAGACGAGCTTGCACTCGGGGGCCACCCCGTGGATCTCCTTCACCGCCCGCAGTTCCACCTTGCGCTCGGCGCTCTCCTCCTCGCGCACGCCGTGCGCGGAGTAGCGCG
>CAZVDJ010000305.1:0-5820 GCA_964626245.1 uncultured Gemmatimonadaceae bacterium | reverse complement strand
CAGGCCGCGCCCGACAAACACAGCGGCATTCGCCAGGCATCCCGTGCTCGCACCATGCGATGAGCGCTTTCGTGCATCGTGGTCACCTGAGGCACCCCGCCCGGGAACGCTCTTCAGCGTGCAGCTGACGGTGGTCCCGGTCGCCGATGCGCCAGCTGCGGCGGCCGCGCCGGCGAGCGGTGCGAACGACGGGGCGGGGCGAGAGGGGGCGCCGGGCGCGCGCGTCGGGAGCGAGCAGCTGCACTTCCGTCCGTTGGGAAGCCCGGTGTCGCAGGGTGCGGGCGACGGCGCCGTGGCTCCGGCGAGTTCCGCAGACGGAGCGACCGCCTCGTGGGGCGCGCTGGCCGCCGTGTCGATTGACGCGGAGCGCTCGATCGCCTTGCGCATCGCCTGTCCCGATGGGTCGGGCGATTCGGCAACGATCCGGATCCCGCTCGCCGCTGCCTCGTACCCCATGGAGCGCCTGCGCGTGGCCCCACGCTTCTCGGCGCCCCCCGATTCGGCGCTGTCGGCGCGCATGGCGCGCGAGGCCGAGCGCGCGGCGATGGTGTCGCGCACCTCGCACGAGACACCGCGCCTGTGGCGGCAGTCGTTCCTTCGCCCGCGCGAGAGTCGCGTGACGTCGGCGTTCGGACACGGGCGCGTGTTCAACGGGAGCGTGACCTCGCGCCACATGGGGACCGACTATGCCGGCGTCACGGGCGCGCCCGTGCACGCCGCCAACCGGGGCGTGGTGCGGCTGGTGGACGAGTTCTACCTCGGGGGGAACGTCGTCTACCTCGATCACGGCGACGGGCTGGTCACGGCGTACCTGCACCTGAGCAGGCAGCTGGTGGCCGAGGGTGATACCGTCGAGCGCGGGGCGCGCATCGGGCTTGTAGGGGCGACCGGTCGCGTCACCGGACCGCACCTGCACTGGATCGCGCGGTACGGGCGCATCTCGGTGGACCCGGCGTCGCTCCTGCGTGTCACCGAGACGGACGGCGGGACGCCGACGCCGTCGGGGCGGCCGAGGGCGAGGCCGTAGCGCGGGCGGGAGGGCTGGCGGCAGCGCGTCCGGGCCGACTGGGGCGCGGGGCCCCCCCCCGACAACAATCTCTCCCGCCCTCGCCCCGCGCGCCCCATCATTTCCTTCCCTGCAGTATCGCCGGCGTGCGCGCTGCCCGTCGCTCGTCCACCCCCCGCCATGCTCGACTCGCTCGCCGCCGCCCTCCCCGATCCGGTCCCGTTCGCCATCCCCATCTTCATGCTCCTCATCCTGGTGGAGCTCTGGTGGAGCCGGCGAGCGCACCCGACCAACTACGAGTGGCGCGACACGGCAGCGTCGCTCGCCATGGGGCTGGGCAACTTCGCCATCGGGATCGCCTATGGCGGCGTGGTCTACACGGCCACGGTCTGGGTGTACCAGTACCGACTCTTCAACCTCCCCACCGCCTGGTGGGTCTTCGTGGCGGTCCTCCTCGCCGAGGACTTCTGCTACTACTGGTTCCACCGCTGGTCCCACGAGCACCGCATCTGGTGGGCGGCGCACGTGAACCACCACTCCTCGCAGCACCTCAACCTCTCCACCGCACTGCGGCAGAGCTGGACCGGCAATCTGGCATTTGTCTGGGTCCTCTGGCTCCCGCTCGCGCTGGTCGGCTTTCCTCCCGGGCTCATCGCCTTCCAGAAGGGCGTCTCGCTGGTGTACCAGTTCTGGATCCACACCGAGGCGGTGCGCCGCATGCCCGCCTGGTTCGAGTTCATCTTCAACACCCCATCGCACCATCGTGTCCATCACGCCGCCAACGCGCGCTACCTGGACCGCAATTACGCCGGGATCCTCATCATCTGGGATCGTGCGTTCGGCACGCTGGTGCTGGAGCACGACGACGAGCCGTGCCGCTACGGGATCACCGCCAACCTGGGGACGTTCAACCCGCTGCGCATCGCGTTTCACGAGTGGGCGGCCATTGCGCGTGACGTCGCGCGCGCCCGCAGCTGGCGCGAGCGGATGGGCTACATCTTCGGCCCGCCAGGATGGAGCGTCGATGGATCGCGCCACACCTCAAACGACATCCGGCAGGCCTGGCGTGAGCGCACCAACGCGCAGCCCGCGCACGCCGCGCACCCTGGCCACCCGATCGAGGCCGATCCCACCGCTTAGCTCTTTCTTTGCGTGCCGCCCTGACGGAAAGCCTGGAGAGTCCTGACACGCCAGCGCGCGCGAGTTGCCGATATCAGGGGAGACGGCATCCTGCCCACTTGCCCCCTGGCCGGCCATGCGCACCCTCCGGACCCTCCCGCCGAGACCCGCCCCCACGCTTCTTGCCGAGTTCCGCCCTCCCCCACACCGCGACGACTGTTGCCACGCCGCCGGCCTGTCCTGGGCCCAGGTTAGTCAGAACCCGGCCGCCAACGCTGTCCGCGTCGCGCTGAAAGTCACTCGGCGCTCAGCGCCCGGCACCGCCGCATCCGGCCGCGCGGCCGGCGTCTCGGAATGCCGCCACGTGCGACTCGCTGCACCACCTCACGCTGGGCTCGCCCGTCGTCCCCTCGGCCGCTGAGGCGCAGCTGGCCTCGTTCGTCGATCCGTCCGCCCGCATCGTCGCGCCGCAGCGGCTCGTGGTGGGGTGTCGAAGCTACGTTGCCCCGTTCGTGCTGCTCGACGCGTCTCGCGGCCACATCGCGATCGGTCACGAGACCGACCTGCAGGACAATGTGTCGGTCTCAGGCCAGGACGTGCGGCTCGGTGACCACGTCATCGTCGCGCACGGCGCCACGATCGTCGGCCCGGCCACGGTCGGCGCGTCGCGCGGCGCCGCCTCGTTTGTCGGCTTCAACGCCTTCATCGATCGCGCGACGGTGGAGCCGGACGCCTTCGTGGGACACCTCGCCCGCATCGGACCGGGGGTCGTGGTCCACGCCGGGGTGAAAGTGCTGACCGGGAAGTTCGTGCGCACGCAGGCCGAGGCCGACGATCCGGCGTTAGGGAAGGTCGTCGCCCTGTCGCAAGCGGACCGGGACTTCATGCACGAGGTCCTGCACGTGAACACCACGCTCGCCGCCGGCTACGCCACGCTCTTCCACACCGCGCCGGCGGAGGTGCACGGCGCCGGTCGCGATCCCGGGCAATCCGACTTCAATCACGACGCCGACCTGCCGCGATTTGCCGGCCGAGTGGAGGCGCACCCGGAGCACGACCGCATTCGCATCATCGGCGCGGTCGCGCTCGCAGACGGCTTCCGGACCTTCGTGGCGCGGAGCGGGCGCAACGTGGCCATTCGCGCCGACGAGGGGGAGCACTTCTCGCTTGGCCGTGGCGCCCGCCTGCGCGACCGCGTGTCGGTCCACGCGCTCGAGCACACCGACCTGCACATCGGAGATCGGGATGACTTCGGGGTGCACGTGGTGGTGCATGGCGGCCCGGACGCCGCCGCCGAACCGCACGCCGTCACGCTGGTGGGAGACGACGTCCGGGTGAAGGACTGGGCCGTCGTCTTTCGCTCCAAGGTGGGCAACGGATGCACGATCGGGCGGAAGGCCTACGTCGACGGCTCGCACTTGAAGCCGGGAACGGTCATCCCCGACCGCGCCATCGTCGTCAACGACCGAATCGTGGGGTACGTGGAGTGGTAGATCGCGCGCCGACGCCGCATACTGTGTGATCCCACTTTCCCCGATCCTCCGGCATGCGGCGTCGCGACTTCACCAAGGCTTCCCTGTCTGCCCTCGGGGCGCTCTCGTTCTCACGCGACGGCGGCCTGCGCTGGCCGGCTGGCGATCCGCCGGCGGTCGTGAACGGCGACCGCCTCAACCGTCACCTCACGGAGCTGTCGGAGTTCGGGAAGAACCCGTTCGGCGGCGTGTCGCGCGTGGCCTATTCCGAGTTTGACCGGCAGGGGCGCGCCTACGCCATGGAGCGCATGAAGGCGGCGGGGCTCACCGTCACCGTCGACGCGGGCGGGAACCTCTGGGGGCGCCGCGCGGGGAGCGACCCGTCGCGCAAGCCGATCGCCTTCGGATCGCACATCGACTCCGTGCCGGAAGGGGGCAACTTCGACGGTCCCGTCGGATCGCTCGGCGCCATCGAGGTGGCGCAGACGATGGCCGAGCGCGGGATCACGACGCGCCACCCGCTCGACATCGTCATCTTCCAGAACGAGGAAGGTGGGACGGTGGGGAGCCGCGTCCTGACCGGTGAGGTGCACGAGAGCGACCTGGCCCTCAAGACCCACAGCGGCAAGTCGATCCGCGAGGGGATTGCCTTCGTGGGCGGTGACGTCTCCCGCCTGGCGACGGCACGCCGCAATCCCGGCGACTTCGCCGCCTACGTGGAGCTGCACATCGAGCAGGGGGGAAACCTCGACCGCGAGAAGCTCGACATCGGCGTGGTGGAGGGGATCGTCGGGATCGGGCAGTGGGAGGTGACGATCACCGGCTTCCAGAACCACGCCGGTACCACGGCGATGGCCGACCGCAAGGACTCGCTGCTGGCGGCGGCGCGCTTCACCGACATGGTGAACCGCGTGGTCACGAGCGTTCCCGGCCGACAGGTCGGGACGGTGGGGCGAATCCAGGCCTTCCCGGGGGCCCCCAACGTGGTACCCGGCAAGGTGGTCTGCACGCTGGAGCTGCGCGACCTGGACGCGAAGAAGACCGCGATGCTGTCCGAGCGCATTCGTCGCGAGGCTGCCGCGATCGGGGAGGCGACGGGGACGACCTTCGCCTACTCCGACCTGCACCACTCGCAGCCGGCGCTCTGCGACCAGCGCGTGCAGCGGATCGTGGCCGACGCCGCGCGTGCGCACGCGCTCACCTCGCGGCCGCTTCCCAGTGGTGCGGGGCACGATGCGCAGCACATGGCCAAGCTCTGTCCGTCCGGCATGATCTTCATTCCGAGTGTAGGGGGGATCTCGCACTCGCCGCGGGAATTCTCGCACGCCAAGGACATTGCGAACGGGGCCAATGTGCTCCTCGCGACGATCCTCGCGATCGACACCGCGTCGTGGAGCTGAGCGTGCGCGCCCCTGGCCGCCAGCTGCATTGTGGCGGCGTGTGCCCGATGCCGGGCCGGACACTTCCCCTCGCGCCGGCCGCCCCCGGCGAGGCCATGATGTCACCCTCGTCCCCTCCCCCGTCACGCCCATGACGAAGCAGCGACTCTCCATCCAGGAAGAGCTGCAGCAGCGACGTCCCTTCCAGACCAAGCGGGAAGAAGTCTTCCTTGCCCTGCTGCGCACCGCCGCGGTGGTCAAGCGACCGGTGGCGCGCGTGGTCGAGGACCGTGATCTCTCCCTCGCCCAGTACAACGTGCTGCGCATCCTGCGCGGGGCGGGGAGCGAAGGGCTCCCGACGCTCTCCATCCGCGAGAGGATGATCGAGGAGGCGGCCGGCATCACGCGCCTCATCGACAAGCTCGAGGGTGCGGGGCTCGTGGTGCGCGACCGCACGGTCTCGTCCGACCGGCGACAGGTCTACTGCCGAGTGACCGATGCCGGTCTGCGCCTGTTGGCCGAACTCGACCCCGTCGTGACGGCGGCCGACGACCAGGCGCTCGCACAGCTCGACGAGTCTCGGCTCGACGAACTCCTGATCCTCCTGGAGGAGGTGCGGGCCTCCGCAAGGCGCCCCGCGGAGCTGCCGTCCGTCCCCAGAAAGGCGCGGGTGGTCAGCCGACGGTAACGTCCGGACCGGGGAAGTCGTAGTTGGGGGGGCGTCGCGCGCCGGCGTCCCCCCTCGCATTTCCCCCCAGTCGATCGTGTCCCGGAATAGAAGCCCCCGCGGCTCGCGCCGCTCGCACCTTGTCGCCGCCCTGGCCTGCGGAACCCTCCTCGCTGC
>CAZVDJ010000304.1:0-5845 GCA_964626245.1 uncultured Gemmatimonadaceae bacterium | reverse complement strand
ATCGCCCACGACTTCAACAACCTCCTCACCGTCATCAACGGGTGCGCCGACCTGCTGGCCATGTCCGATGGCGACGACCCGGGACTGCGCGAGGAACTGGTGGGCGCCATTCGTGATGCCGGCTCGCGCGCCGGGATCCTGACTCGGCAACTCCTCCTCTTCAGCCGCAAGGGGGCGGTGCACCCCCGGGTGGTGCAGGTGAACGCCGCGCTGCAGTCGATTGTCCCGCTCCTGCGCCGCCTGATCGGCGAGCAGGTCGTCATCCGGGTGCACCCTGATGAGGAGCTGCGTCCGGTGGTCATCGATCCCGGGCAACTGGAACAAGTGATCGTGAACATCGCCGTCAATGCGCGGGACGCCATGCCGAACGGCGGGGAGCTCGCGATCTCGACGGCGAACGTCGTGTATGACGACGCGTGGTGCCGTGAGCACCCGGACCACCGCCCCGGGGCCTTTGTGCGCCTGACGATGAGCGACACTGGCATCGGGATGTCCCCCGACGTGGTGGCGCGCATCTTCGAGCCGTTCTTCACCACGAAGGAAGCGGGTCGCGGCACCGGCCTGGGGCTCGCCACGGTCTACGGCATCGTGACGCAGGCCAATGGCTTCGTCACCGTCGAGAGCACGCCGGGTTCGGGTACCTCCTTCCACGTGCACCTGGCGGCACCGGTGTCGCCGCCACGTGCTGCAGCCGTCGACGAGCCGGCCGACGATCGCCTCGAGCGAGGTCACGAGACGATCCTCCTGGTGGAGGACGAGCGCGAGGTGCGGACGGTGGCGCGACGCATCCTCACCGCGCACGGCTACACGGTCATTGAAGCGAGCAGCGGCGCCGAGGCGCTCGAGGTGCTGCGCCAATCGCCGCGGGTGGTCCACGTGCTGCTCACGGACCTCGTCATGCCCGGCATGAACGGGCGGCAACTCTACGACATCCTCCTCGCATGGTCGCCGGGACTACGCGTGGTGTACATGAGCGGCTACGGCGACTACCAGATGACCCTGCCGCCGGACGCGTCGGCGCAGGTGATCGACAAGCCGTTCTCGGCACGGACGCTCGTACGCACCGTGCACGACGCGCTGCGCGGCCGCTGAACCCCGGGTCAGCGCTTCCGGTCGAGCGCTGCCATCAGGAAGTCGCGCACCCACACGTTGCCCGGCTCCAGCTCCAGCGCGCGCGCGAACTGCTCGCGCGCCTCGCCCGCCTTGCCCTGCCGCGCGAGCGTCTCCCCCAGCCAGCCGTGTGCCTCGGCGCGTCCCCACCACGGGGCGGGAGCGACGGGGGCGTCGTTCGCGAAGAGGGCGATCGACTGCCGCAGGTCGCGCTCGGCCTTCTCCACCCCGCCACCAAGGAGCCGTGGGCGATAGAGGTACGACACGCCGCGCAGCATGAGGACGCGCGGGTTGCGCGGCGCCATCGCCACCGCCTCGTCCAGCAGCCGCTGCGCCCGGGGGCCCATGCGCAAGCCGCCGAACGGACCCGAGAAGCCGATCAACTGCCCGACGATTGCCGACTGCAGGGCCCGGGTCTCGCCCCACCCTAACGACAACGATGCCTCCAGGGCGCGCGCGGCCTCCTCGAACAACCGCTTCGCCTCCTCGTTGCCGGGGATCGTCGTGACGATCACACTCGCCTTCCGGTACAGCACGAAGCCGTGATAGTGGGCCAGCACGGGGTCGTGCGGCGCGGCGGTGCGCGCGGCGCCAAGAACGGCCAGCGCGCGGTCGAAGTCCTCGGCGGCACTCGTGCGCAATGCCCGATCGACCAGCGGCCGCAGGGAATCGTGCACCGCCAGGTCGGACGAGCGCGGGATGGCCGTGGGGCCGCCTTCCTGCGCACGCGGTTCCGTCCCGGCGGCGAGGCAGATCGCGACCATCACCGCGATTGCCCGCCGCAGCGGCCCATCAGGCACGCGCCAGCTTCCGCCGTACCCAGCCGCTCGCCTTGCGGCCGTTCGACTCCCAGATCCGCGCACGATATCCGGCGATGTGCGACTCGGCGTGCGCCAGCACGCGGCGCACGTCCTGCTCGTCGAAGCGGTGGAACGGCTTGAAGTCGAACGGGTGCTCGCGCACCAGGTCGCGGAACTGCGCGATGGCCGGATACTCCGACGCCAGTCGCGGCGCCAGCCGCAACGCGGACCGCAGCAGGTCGCGCACCTTCGCCTCGGCGCCGAAGGCATACGCGATGTAGCGCGACTCCACCAGGTCCCAGAACGCCTTCGTGTTCTCCCGCTCGTCGATGGCCTCGTACTCGAGCGCGGTGCACAGCAGCCCCCACAGCACGTGGTCCTCGCGTCCGCGCATGTTGCGCGTGGGAGACTCGGGCGCCTTCTCCCAGTGCCGCAGGTAGGCGCCATTCATCACGTAGCCGGTCGGGAAGCCGCTGCGCCACATGCGCAGGTTGAACTCCGTCCACTCGCCCCAGAACTCGCGCCTCGGGTTGAAGCCGCCGATGTCCAGGAAGAGCCTCCGGTAGCCGGCTACCAGCATCCCCTGCACCGGCATGAAGCGGATGCCGTCGACATTGATGCTGGGGGTGGAGCGCCGCGGCTTGAAGCGCTTGTCGCTCCCCTCCACCAGCGACTGCACCCCCAGCACCCCCACCGGCATGCGCTGCAGTTCCTCTTCCAGCACGTCCAGCAGCCGGCCGTGCACGGTGAGGTCGTCGTCCACGAAGGCCAGGAGCGGCGTCTTGCAGTGGTTGAGTTGCTGGCGGCGCCCGCCGCCGATGGTTGGGGTCTGCGTGTTGAAGTGCACGTTGACGTTGAGCCCGCGGCTCGCCTTGCGCAGGCGCTGCTCCACGTCGTAGGGACGCTCGCGCGTGTCCCAGTTGTACACGACGTCGATCACCGTGCCGCGCGGCAACCCCGCATCTCCCAGCGACTGCAGGAGCTGCCCCAGGTACGGCTCCCGCTTGGGAATGGTGAGCACGCTGAGCGTCCAGCGCGGACGCGAACGAACGAGGACAACCATCAGACCTCCCGTGATTCCGCCAGGTGGCGCACCAACTCTCGCCAGCCGGCGATGCCTGGAGCCGTTACGCGCTGCGCCCCCGGGTGGGCGTCGAGCGCGGGATGCCACGAGCCATCCTCGCGGGCAATGACGTAGCCGCGATCAGCGGCGCCGAGCAATGCGACGTCGTTGTCGCCGTCGCCGACCGCGGCGACCAGGGCATGTCGGTGCCCTGCGTGCTGCATCGCGGTACGCACGGCCCTGAGTCCGCTCCCCTTGTCCGCGTTGCCCGTGATGGCCAGCCAATCGCCGCCCGACGCCACGACGCATCCCGCTCGCCGCAGCGACTCGGCCAGCGGTTCCAGCGCCTGCAGGTCGTCCCGTGCGCTTGCCGGCCGCACCAGCACCGACGCCACGCGCCCGAGCCCGGGCTCCACCGCCTCCTGGTCTACGAATGGAATGCCGACGAGGTCGGCGGCACGACGCACGTGCGCACGCAACTCCGGCGCGGGCCAGCCGAGCATCGAAACCCACCAGTCACGATCGTCGATCACCGTGCGTTGGGCGCGCAGCGGCGGCGGCGGTTCCCAGGGGAAGGCCACGACCGCACCGTTCTCCGCCACCACCGGTCCTTCGATCCCCAGGTCGCGCTGGTTGCGCGAGAGCTCCAGGACGGTGCGGCTGGAGGCGAGCACGATCTCCACCGCCGAATGCCAGCGCGTCAGTTCCGCTGCGGTCACGGCATACTGCCCGTCGCGGTCCAGGATGGTGCCGTCCACGTCGGAGAAGAGGAGGATCGCCGCCATCCAGTTCCCTACCCCTCGGCGCGCGCAAAGGTGCCGCGTGCCGTGTGGCACAGGTCGCGGTACCAGTGACCCGAGGCCTTGAGGGTGCGGCGCTGCGACGCAAAGTCGACGTGCACGATGCCGAAGCGCGGTCGGTATCCCGAGGCCCACTCGAAGTTGTCGTACAGGCTCCAGGCGTGATAGCTGCGCACGTTGGCCCCGCCGCGAATGGCCTCGTGCACGGCCAGGATGTGCGCGTGATGGTAGCCGATGCGCCCCTCGTCGTGCACCATCCCGTCGCTCCCCGGCTTCTCGTCAAAGGCGCACCCGCTCTCGCACACCTCGATGGGAATGCGCCCGTACTCCCTGGTGATCGACAGCAGCACGTCGCGCAGGGCGCGCGGCCAGATCTCCCATCCCATTGCGGTGCGCTTGCCCTCGCTGCGGCCAAACGCATTCTCGATGCGCACCACCTTCTTCGAGCGCGAGGAGAAGTCGGCGTGCGCGCCGGTGGTGCGTTCGTCGGAGAGGATGTCGAAGAGGAAATACGGCAGGTCGGGGCGGTTGTCGCCGCCGCTGCTCACCACCAGGCGGTAGTAGGTGTTGACCCCCAGGAAGTCGAGCGGCACCTGCATCCGGTCGCCGTCGCCCGGCAGCATGCCCAGCGACTGGAGCGGAATGCTGTCCAGGAACGGCTGCGGGTAGCGCCCGGACATCAACGGCCCGGCGAAGAGGTGGTTGAAGACCGCATCCGCATAACGAGTGGCGGCCAGGTCATCGGCCGAGTCGGTGGCCGGCTCGCAGGGCGCCATGGCGAAGACCGTCCCCACCTGCGCGCCGGGACGCTCGGCCTTGGCGGCGCGAAAGCCGTCGGCGTGCGCCATGGTGACCACGTGCACGGCCTTGAGGAAGTCGGCCAGGCTCTGGCGCCCCGGGGCGTAGCGCCCCAGCAGGTAGCCGCGCGAGCTGAAGATGAAGGGCTCGTTGAACAGTGCCCAGTCGCGCACGCGATCGCCCAGGGCACGCAGCACGAGCGCGGCGTAGTCGGCGAAGCGCGCGGCGGTGTCGCGCGCGGCCCATCCCCCGGCATCCTCCAGCGCCTGCGGCAGGTCCCAGTGATACAGGGTGGGAAACGGGCGGATGCCAGACTCCAGCAGCCCGTCCACCAGCCGCTCGTAGAAGGCGATCCCTTTCGGGTTCACTGCCCCCGACCCGCTGGGCTGGATGCGCGGCCACGCGATGGAGAAGCGATAGCTGCCGACTCCAAGCGACCGCAGCAGCGCCAGGTCCTCGTCCAGGCGCGCGTAGTGCTCGCAGGCGCGCGATGCGTCCTCGCCGCGCTCGATGGCGCCCGGCCGCTCGGCAAAGGCCTCCCAGATCGACCGTCCACGCCCGTCCGCGTCGAGCGCCCCCTCGATCTGGTACGCCGACGTGGCGACTCCCCACAGGAAATCGCGCGGAAACAGGGCCGCGGTCTCCATCGCGCTGCTACGCATCACGTTCCCAACGTAGGCCGGGGACACCGCTGTCGGAACCCCTTGGGTGACGCCGCGTCCAGCGCCCCTGACGCGCGAGGACTCGGAGAGACGAACACGCGAAGGGGGCGCCGCAACTTATCGGCGCCCCCCTCTCGTCTTGTGGTTTTCTCGTCTGCTCGTCCTCTCGTCTTCTGCCGTCCCTAGACCGCGTCCGAGAGCGACGTGAAGTTGAAGTCCCGCACCTTGAGCGGCGGAACGATCACCGCGCCCCCCGCCTCGGTCCCCGCCAGCCGCTCGGGGCGCCCCAGCATTTCCAGGTTGTTGAGCATGAAGAGCGGCGAGTCGTTGAAGCGGAAGTTCTTGAGCGACTTGGTGATCTTCCCGTTCTCGATGAGGAAGGTGCCGTCGCGCGTGAGCCCGGTGTAGAGGATCGTGCGGGGGTCCACCTCGCGCAGGTACCAGAGGCGCGTGACCAGGATGCCGCGCGGCGTGGCCTTGATCATGTCGTCCACGCTCGACGAGCCGCCGCTCATCAGGAACGACGTGGGCGCTCCCGTCGGCTGCACCCCCTTCTTCTTGGCCCAGAAGCGCGAATAGTAGAGCGTCTTGAGCACGCCGTTCTGGATGAAC
>CAZVDJ010000303.1:0-5848 GCA_964626245.1 uncultured Gemmatimonadaceae bacterium | reverse complement strand
GGACACCGCCGGCCGGCTGCAGATCGACGAGGAGATGATGCAGGAGCTGGTCCGCCTGAAGGAGGCGGTCCATCCCGACGAGATCCTCTTCGTCGCCGACGGCATGACCGGCCAGGACGCGGTGCGCATCGCCGAGGGGTTCAACAAGGCGTTAGGCGTCACGGGCGTGATCCTGACCAAGATGGATGGCGATGCGCGCGGCGGCGCGGCGCTCTCGATCTACGGCGTCCTCAAGAAGCCGATCAAGTACGTCGGCGTGGGCGAGAAGCCCGATGCGCTGGAGGAGTTCCATCCCGAGCGCATGGCGGGGCGCATCCTGCAGATGGGCGACGTGGTGTCGCTCGTGGAGAAGGCGCAGGAGGCGTTCGACGCCACCGAGGCGAAGAAGCTGGAGAAGAAGGTCCGGAAGGAGGGGCTCGACCTCGAGGACTTCCTGTCGGCCATGAAGCAGATGCAGAAGCTGGGCCCCATGGAGAGCATCCTGAAGATGCTTCCCGGGGTGAACAGCAAGATGCTCAAGGGGGCCAACCTCGACCCCAAGCGCATGAAGCATGTCGAGGCCATCGTCCTCTCGATGACGAAGGAGGAGCGCAAGACGCCCAACCTGATCAACGGGTCGCGGCGCGCGCGCATCGCCAAGGGAAGCGGGCGGCCGATCAGCGAGGTCAATCGCCTGCTCGAGCAATTCCGCGACATGCAGAAGATGATGAAGAAGGCGGCAGGGGGTGGGCGTCTCGGGATGCCCGGGATGCCGGGGATGTTCGGGAGATAGAAGGCGAGAAGACGAGAAGACGAGAGGCGTCGGCTCGGACTTCTCGGCAGGACCCCGGGCGCGCTCCGGAAGTGCCGGAGGCGCGAGGAGCCCGGTGAGCAGGATCCACGTTCGACCAGGAGCAAGGAATGGTTCGCATTCGCCTGCGCCGCGAAGGGCGCAAGAAGAACCCGATGTACCGTATCGTTGTCGCCGACTCGCGCAGCCCGCGCGAGGGGCGCTTCATCGAGATCATCGGGACGTACCAGCCCCGCAAGACGGAAGGGGCGGTGGAGCTCAAGCAGGATCGTGCCAACTACTGGCTCAACGTCGGCGCGCAGCCGAGCGACACCGTTCGCTCGATCCTGCGTCGTGCGGGGATCCTGAAGGCTCGCCACGAGGCGCGCCTGGCGGCAAAGCTGCAGGCGGCCGCCGTCCCCCTCACCGAGGGCGACAAGCCGGCCGAGTAGTGGCCGCGCCATCATCCACGCCCTCGTCGCCGACGCACGCCATCGTTGGACGTGTGCGTCGCGCGCACGGGGTGCGCGGCGAGGTGCTCGTGGAAGTCAGGACCGGCGCGCCGGACGCGATCTTCGCGTCCGGCGCGCGCGTCTTCGGGGGAACGGCGGCGGGCGACCTCCCCCACAATCCGCCAATGCTCCACGTGGAACACGCGCGCCCCTTCAAGGAGGGGCTGCTCGTCACCTTCCAGGAGATCGCCGATCGCAACGAGGCGGACCTCTGGCGCGAGCGCTACCTGCTGGTGCCGGTGGAGGAGCTGGAACCGCTGGGCGTCGAGGAGGTGTACCTCCACGACCTGCCCGGACTCAGGGTGGAGCGTGCCGACGGGACGGTACTCGGCGTCGTGGAAGGGTTCTTCGAGCTGCCGCACGGACTGCTGCTCGAGGTCCGTCGTGCGAACGACACCGTCCTGATGCCGTATCGCGAGGAGTTCGTCGTCGCGGTGGACGTCCCCGCGGGCATCCTCGTCGTCGACCCGCCGGACGGGCTGTTCGCATGACGCTTCGCATCACGATCGTGACGATCTTCCCGGAGTTCTTCCGGGTGCCGCTGTCGCTCTCCATCCCGTCGAAAGCCGCCGCGGCCGGGAGCGTGGAGTACCGCGTGGTCGACCTCCGCGACTACACGCACGACCGCCATCGCACCGTGGACGACTATCCGTACGGCGGCGGGCCCGGCATGGTGATGAAGCCCGGCCCGTTCTTCGAGGCGATCGAATCGTTAGGGTGCGCGCCGCCCATCGTCCTGCTCTCGCCACGTGGCCGCGTCTTCTCGCAAGGCGACGCCCAGCGCTTTGCTGCCGGCCAGGAGCTCACGCTGCTCTGCGGGCACTACAAGGACGTGGACCAGCGCGTGGCCGAGCACCTGGCCACCGAGGAACTCTCGCTGGGAGACTTCGTGCTGAGCGGGGGAGAGCCGGCGGCGTTGGCGATCGTCGATGCGGTGGTGCGGCTCCTCCCCGGCGCCATGTCGGACCACGAGAGCGCGCGTGGCGACTCGTTCTACGACACGCCGGGCCTCTCGGCGCCCAGCTATACCCGGCCGCCCGAGTACCGCGGCCTGGTCGTTCCCGACGTGCTCCTTTCCGGCAACCACGCCGAGATCGCGCGCTGGCGCCGCGCCGAAGGCGAGCGCCTCACGCGCGAGCGAGCGGCGCACGTCACGGAGGATTTTAGCCGCAAGGGGAGTTCGGGGTAACAGGTTGGTGCGATCCATGCTGGACGAAGGAGAGGATCGCGTGCATACTCTTGTGGTCGCCAACTTCCGGTACGAATGGCCCTGCGACGCTCCCTCCTGCTGGTTGTGACGATGGTCCCGTGCGCGGCGTGCGCCACGATGGCCACCGAGGGTCGGGTGGCCCGGGCAACCGCCGGGATGGCGACACGCTCCGCTCCGGCCGAGCGACGGGTATTCGTGGCGCACCTCACCGGCGCCGACATGCGACCGTCCACGGCCCCCTCCGCCGTCACCTCCCACGCGTGGGGAACCGTGCGGATCGTGGTCTGGGACGACGATCGCTTCGAGTACCTCGCGACCATCTACAATCCCAAGGGCGAAACGCTGACCGGGGCGACACTACGGCGCACGGACAGCGACGATCGCGACGGTGCGGTCGCGACCCTATTTTCGGATGTCGCGCTGCGATCGCCGTACATCCAGCTCCGCGGCTCTGTCTCCCTCTCCCGCGAGGAGCGGGCTGCCGTGTTGTCGGAGGAGATGCGGGAGCGCCCGCGGAGCTTCTCGGTGCGCATCTTCACCGCGGGTGGGCCGATGGCCGGGGCGCTGCGCGGGGTGGTAGAGTAGTCGCGTCGGACCATCCCCGGCGTCGGCCGGCGGACGGCAGGATCTGGTGTGGAGGCATCCGTGCTCAGGGTAGCGGATCGTCATCGCCCCGTTTACGTTACGGGTCTCCCGAAAATCACCCAGGACCGGGCGAGTACCCCCGACCCGAGCGTCATATGCATCCGTTCATCGAAACCCAGAAGGAGTGGCTCCGCGAGGTTCCGCCGTTTCGTGCCGGCGACACCGTGCGCGTCAACGTACGCGTGAAGGAAGGCGACAAGGAGCGCCTGCAGGCGTTCGAGGGAACGGTCATCGCGCGGCGCGGCAGCGGCGTGAGCGAGACCTTCACGGTGCGGAAGATCTCGAACGGGGTGGGGGTGGAGCGCATCTTCCCGGTGCATTCGCCCATGCTCGCCGAGATCACCGTCGTGCGTCGCGGGCGCGTGCGTCGCGCCAAGCTGTACTACCTGCGCCACCTGGCCGGGAAGGCGACGCGCATCAAGGAGCGCAAGGCGCGCACGGGCGCGGCCGAAGGCGCCAAGTCGTAGGGCGCACCGCACGCGCGTGGTGGTGGCGGGTCGGCGCATGTCGCGCTGGTCGCACATCGAGCGTGAGGCACGCGAGACCTACGGCGACCTGATCGCCGGCATGGACGAAGTGGGACGGGGCCCCTTGGCGGGCCCCGTTGTCGCTTGTGTGGTCGTCATGCCGCCGGGGCGACGGGGCATTGCCGGCGTGGACGACTCAAAGCGACTCAAGGCCGCGCAGCGAGAGAAGCTGGCGCTCCGCATCCGGGACCGAGCGCTGAGCGTCGCGCTGGGCGCCGCGTCGCCCCGCGAGATCGACCGACTGAACATCTATCACGCCACAACGCTCGCGATGCGGCGCGCGCTCGCCCGCCTGTCGGTTGCACCGCACCACGTGGTGGTCGACGGGAGACCCATTCGCACGCTCGGCGTCGCGCACACCGCGGTGGTAGGCGGGGACGCGAAGTGCTACTCCGTCGCCTGCGCCTCGATCGTGGCGAAGGTCGTCCGCGACAGGCTCATGCACCGCCTGGCGGGGCGCTATCCCGGATACGGGTGGGAGCAGAACGCGGGATACGGGACGCCGGTGCACATCGCCGCGCTCGACCGGCTGGGGGCGACCCCGCACCATCGGCGGAGCTTCTGCGTCAAGCAACTCTCGCTGGGACTCGACGATACGTCGCTGGAGGGGTCGGGCGAGGCGGCGACATTGGACGGCGGCGGCGGGGAAGAAACCGACCTGCCCGGGACGGAGTGAGCCGGAGCAGATAGCGCGCGCCGCGGAACGGACGGGCGGAGTAGACGCGGTGGAACGGACGCCGCAGGGGGAGATGAGTCGGTCGCCGCTGGGCGCGCGACGTGGGGGGCCCCCCCCGAACAACAAGCTCGCATCTCGCCGCGCGTGCGCCCGAATCCTTCCCTTGCGGCTGGGATCATTTCGTGGCAATACGCGCGGTCCGATGCCTTCCCCTCCTCGCGAGCGACGCACATGACCCACCCCTTTCGTCCCGACCTCTTCGAAGGATCCGTTGCCCTGGTCACCGGAGGCGGCAGCGGGATTGGATACGGGATTAGTGCGCTCTTATCCACGCTGGGTGCCACGGTGGTCATCGCCAGCCGCAACGCCGCGCGCCTGGACGAGGCGGCGGCGCGCCTGCGCGCGACCGGCGGGGCGATCGACACTGTGCCGCTCGACGTGAGGGACGTGGATGCGGTGAAGCGGACGGTGGCGGATGTGGCGGCGCGTCACGGGCGCATCGACCTGCTCGTGAACAACGCGGCGGGCAACTTCTATGTCCCGTCGGAGCAGATGTCGCCCAATGCGTGGCGCGCAGTGCTCGAGATCGACCTGTACGGCACCTTCCACTGCACGCAGGCGGTCTTTCCCGTGATGCAGCAGCAGGGAGGCGGCTCGGTCGTGAACATCTCGATGACGCTGCACTACCGGGGGTGGCCGATGATGGCGCATGCCACGGCGGCCAAGGCGGGCATCGATGCGCTCACCCGGACGCTCGCCGTGGAATGGGCGCGCCACCGCATCCGCGTCAACGCCGTGGCACCCGGGCCCATCCCCACCGAAGGCGTGCGCAAGGCCTTCACGCCGCCCACGGGAAGCGGCGCGACCGACGTCTTTGCGGTCGAGCGCGCCATGGGGGACTACGCCGCCAAGACGATCCCGCTGGGCCGCTGGGGGACGCCCGAAGATGTGGCGAACGCCGTGGCATTTCTTGCCTCCCCCGGCGCATCGTGGGTGACCGGCGCCATCCTCGTGGTTGACGGTGGCGAGTGGCTCTGGAAGCCGCAGCTCCCCTCCGCGTGACGCGCGGCACACGCGCGCTGCGACGGACATCCCGCGCGTGCGGGCGATGAATTAGACGTTGGTTACGGTGTGATAGTGGTCACACGCGGAAAAAGGTGCCCGGGCTATGTTATCCCCGTGCCTGCGCCGCCCGTCATGGACGGCCCACCTCATGGGCGGCGCCGCACATCCTTCCGACACTCAGCCTACCTGAGGAGTACATCATGAGCGGTATTCGAAACCTCTCGGCGGCCGCCCTTGCGGTGGTGGCCCTGAGCGCGTGCGCGACGAAGGGGTATGTTCGCAACACGGTGGAGACCGGCCTGTCGACGGAGCGCGTCGCCCGCGCCCAGGGTGACAGTGCGCTGTCCGGCGAGATCTCGTCGGTCAAGAGCGAAGTGGCGACGCTGAGGACCGACGTGGCGGCGCTGCGTCGTGACCTGACCGCCCTGCGCACCGAGTTCGGCG
>CAZVDJ010000302.1:0-5854 GCA_964626245.1 uncultured Gemmatimonadaceae bacterium | reverse complement strand
ACCGCCTTGCTCGCCTGCCGCAGGATGTTCTGCGAATCCGCCACCGCGGGCACGGCCCGCAGCTCGGCGGCCGTCACCGCCCCGGGGTTCTCGGCGGTGGGCGAGTCGTACCAGGTGAACTGCGTGCGCACCGACCCCTGCTCGCCGCGCCACGCGGCATCGGCCGTGACGTTGCTGGAGCGAAACTCCGCGTAGTCGCGCGGCCCGTTGGCGCGGTTGCCCGTGGCCGTGACGCGCCACCCCAACGACCCGTCGCGCCCGGTGCCGGCCGCCGTGCCGGTCCAGCGCACCGCGTCGGCATTCGCGATGTAGCGCACCGACGGCGCGAAGCGCCGCAGCGGAAACGGATCGCTCTTGAGTTCGAGGACGCCACCCGAGGCATTGCCATACAATGCCCCCGCCGCGCCGCGCATCACCTCGGCGCTCCCCACCCCCTCCAGGTCGACGAAATCGACCGCGGTCTGTCCGTCGGCCAGGGTGAGCGGGACGCCGTCACGCACCACACGCACGCCGCGAATACCAAAGGCGCTGCGCGCCCCGAAGCCGCGAACGGCAAGCCGCGGATCCTGCGTGGGGTTGTGTCGGTTGGACACGGCGAGCCCCGGGACGCCGATCAGCAGCTCGGTGAGCGACGCCCGCCGGATGCCGGCGCGTGCCGAGTCGGTGGACAGGCGCGAGACGCCGAACGGGAGGTCGAGAACCGAACGCGACGTCTCTCGCGAGACCGTGACACGTACCGCCTGCAGGGCGCGCGGCGCACCGGTGGTGTCGCGCTGCTGGGCGTGGACCGCACTCGCCCAGACGCCATTGAGCAGGAGCGCGACGCCAACGGCCCGCGTGATCGATCTGCTGGGCACCGCGCGACGACGCGTATCTTTGGCCACGGGGTATTTGTTGAGGTCCAGTCGACCGGGAACGAACGTGGCCAATCCTAGCCGCGCGCGCCGCCGCGCTGCAATTGCGTTCTGTACGCTCTTGCTTACCGTCGCGCTGCCCAGTCGCGGCGAAGCCGGGCGCGAATCGCCCACGCCGCAGACGTCGGTCGCGCCCAGGCCGGCGCTGCACGACGTCCACCTGAGCTACTCTCGCGTGGTCGTGGACGGATCGAGCATCCTCTGGCGGGTGCGGCTTTTCAGGGACGACCTGGAGCGCGCGCTTCGGGCGCAGAGCCGCGGCACCACCCTCACCGCCGAGGCTCCTGGCGCCGACTCGACCTTCGCCGCGTACTTCAACGCCCGGGTCCCCGTCTCGGCCAACGGCCGCCGCCTGACCGGCCGCGTCCTGCAGTCTGGACGCGACCCGGACGTCACCGACGAGGAGATGTGGTGGTACCTGGTCGAGCTCACCGCGCCGGCGCCCGTCGCCACCTTCTCCACCCGGGTCGGGCTCCTGTTCGAGCACTTCGACGACCAGCGCAACGTGTTGACGCTGCTCAAGATGCCGGGCGAAGCCCGTCACTCGATGTACTTCGTCCGTGACGACACCCGGGAACAGCTGCTGAAGTTCTGATCGGGCGGGCAGCCGACCAGTCGGCTAGCGCTGGCGCGTCAGAGTGACAAGCGGGCTGTCCGATGGGCAGCCGCTTGGCGCCGCGTTCGTTCAAACTGACCGACTTTGCCGGGCATGGGCGATGCCTCCTCCGCGTGGCGTGCGAGTCCCTCGCGCATCACCCACTTCACATCCCGGAGGAATTCGTATGGTCACCATCACGCCGCTCAACACGATGCTCGATCGCATGGTCACGCTCAGCCGGGCGATGGACCAGGCCTTCGTGAACGGTTCGACGGACGCGCTCGGCACGACGGCGACGCAGCCGGCCTGGGTTCCGGAGCTGGACGCCTGGGAGTCCGAGAACGAGTACGTCGTCATGCTCGACCTTCCCGGCGTTGGCGCCGAGCAGGTGGAGATCAACTTCGAGCGCAACACGCTCACCGTGCGCGGCGAGCGCGCGCGCGCCATCAGCGCCCCCGAAAAGGGCGAGCTGCGAGTCTTCTTCGCCGAGCGCGACTGGGGGAGCTTTGCGCGTTCGCTGCGCTTCCCGCAGCACGTGTCCGGTGAGAACATCACCGCGTCGTTCGACCAGGGCGTGCTGACCATCCGGGTTCCCAAGTCCGAGGCGGCCAAGCCGCGCAAGATCGAGATCACCTCGGCGGGAGCTCCCCGGCAGGTGCAGGGCTGACGGCGTCTCGCGCCCGCCGGCATTGGCCGGGGCGTGAGCCGTGAGCGGGGCCGGCTTCGGGTGACCGGGGCCGGCCTCTGCTGTTGCTCGCGAAGACACGAAGCCGGCGAGGCTGGGCGCTCCAACTCGCTCGATCGCCCGATCACCTACTACGCCGAACGGCCGATGGGCGCCCCTGCGCGGCGACGGCACATTGGCTCCAGAAGCTCGCCCCCAACGCCGTCCCGCTTCCTGAGGCACCCCCATGTCCGCGCCAGGCTCCACCCCATCCTCCGTCTCCGTGCTCCAGTCGCTCTCCGATGACCTGACCGCAGCCGTGGCCGCGGCGACACCCTCGCTGGTGGCGGTGCACGCGCGCCGCCGCATCCCGTCCAGTGGCGTGATCTGGAGCCCGGGGGTCGTCGTCACGGCGCATCACACCGTGCAACGCGACGACCGCATCACGGTGTCGCTGGCCGACGGCACCTCGGTGGGGGCCACGCTGGCCGGACGCGACCCCACGACGGACCTGGCCGTGCTGCGGCTCAACAGCGAAGTGGGGCGTCCGGCGGCGCGCGCCGCGAACGCCACCGCGCGCGTGGGCCAGCTCGTCCTGGCGTTAGGCATGCCCGGCCCCGCGGTGACCGCCGCGCTGGGCGTGGTGAGCGCCGCCGGCGGCGAGTGGCGCACCTGGCACGGCGGCCGCATCGACCAGCACATCCGGCTCGACATCGCCATCTACGACGGCTTCTCCGGCGGCCCGGCCATCGATGCCCAGGGGCGCATGCTCGGCCTCAACAGCTCGGGGCTCGCGCGTGCCTCGGCGATGACCATTCCGCTCTCCACCATCGACCGCGTGGCGCAGCAGCTCCTGGCCAGCGGACATGTGCGCCGGGGCTACGTTGGTCTTGGCGTGCAGCCGGTGCGTCTCCCGGCCGGCGTGGTGAGCGCGCACGCCCTTCCGCGCGATGCTGGGCTCATGGTCATTTCGATCGAGGAGGGAGGACCCGCGCACGCGGCCGGAGTCTCGCTGGGCGACGTCATCGTCTCGTGCGACGGAGGGGCTGTGTCGGATCCGGCGGAGCTGCTGGCCTGGCTCACCGGCGATCGCGTGGGAACGCCCGTCACGTTGCGCCTGCTGCGCGGCGGCGCCCCGCACGACATTGCCGTGACGGTCGGCGAGCGCCCTCGCCGCGGGGAGGGGTGACGATGGACCCACGCAGCATGGCCGCCGGTGCGGAACTGGACGCGCTTGCCGCCCTGGTCCGCTCGTTCACCGCCGGCATCGCCAGCCGCAACGGGACGTCGGCCGGGAGCGGGGTGGTCTGGCACGCCGACGGACTGGTGGTGACCAACGCCCACGTGGTGCGCGACGCGCGCCCGCTCGTGACGATCGCGGGCGCGGGAACACTGGAGGGACGCGTGGTGGCGGCCGACCGCGAACGTGACCTGGCGCTCGTGAGCGTCGATGCCACCGGGCTCGTCGCCGCCCAGCCGGGCGATGCCGAATCGCTGGCGGCGGGATCGCTGGTGCTGGCGCTGGGACACCCGATGGGGGTGCCGCACGCCCTCTCGCTGGGGGTCGTGCACGGCGTCACGACTCGGCGCGGGTCGCCGCGCTACATCTCCGCCGACATTCGCCTGGCGCCCGGCAACTCGGGCGGACCGCTGGTGGATACCTCGGCGCGCGTGGTCGGCGTGAACGCCATGATCGTGGGAGGGCTGGGGGTGGCGATCCCCACGTCGGTGGTGCGCGCCTTCCTGCGCGACGCCGCGCGGAGCGGCGCCGTTCAATTCACGCACCCTCGCGCCGCATGATCCGGCTGGCGCTCGCCGCGCCATCGGCGTTGCTCCTGGCGGGGTTGGAGGCCCTGGTGACGCGCGACGCCGCCTTCACCGTGGTGGAACGCGTCCCGCAGCTCTCCCTCCTGTCCGACGCGCTGGACGGCGCCGACGTCGATGTGGTGATCGCCGTGGCGGACCGCATGGAGCGGTTTCCTCGTCCCGGCATGTTGGGAGGCGGGACTCCTCCCCCCAGGTGGCTCGTCCTGGCCGACCTGGACACCACCGACGCCGCGGAGTGGCTACGGCTCGGCGTGCATGCCGTCCTCCCCCGTGACGCCGACGAGCGCGAGCTGATTGCCGCCATCGAGGCGGTGCACGCCGGGCTGGCCGTGGTTCCCGAGGCGATGGCGGCGGCGCTCGCGGCGGCGCTCGCCCCGAGCATGGCGCGCGCACTTCCGCGGCTGGCCACGGGCGCCACCGGCGCCCCCCCCGCCCCGCTCTCCCCTCGCGAGCGCGAGATCCTGGCCCTCCTGGCCGAGGGGATGGGGAACAAGATCGTGGCCGCCCGGCTCGGCATCTCCGAGCACACCGTCAAGACACACGTGGCGTCGATCTTCCAGAAGCTGGGAGCGGACACGCGCGCAGAGGCCGTGGCGATCGGCGCGCGGAGCGGGCTGATTCTCCTGTAGCGGGCGCCGGCCCGGCCGCCGCGGCGCCAGCCCCCGCCCAACGGCTCGTCCCCGAGAACTGTGAGAGTGGGACTCCCGTTCAAACCCTGCGCCCAACCCCGGCTGTCCTACCGCGTGAACTCTTTCCCGCGACCAATGCGCCGTCCACTGACCAATACGCTCGCCGCCTTCGCCCTCGTGGCCGGCGTGCCCGCCATCCTCGCCGCCCAGCAGGTCCAGGGGCGTAGCGAGCGCACCTTCTCCATTTCCGAGCGCGTCTCGTCGGGCGGCGCGGTGAGGATCTTCGCCCCCACGGGCGACATCACCGTGACCGAGGGTGCGGGAAGCACGGTGGAGTTCCGGGCGGAGAAGGACCCGCGCCGCGGCTCCATCGACGACGTCGGCTTCGTCGTGCTGCGCGACAACGACGGGGTGACGATCTGCGCCGTCTTCGACGATGACGACGACTGCGAGAGCGACGGCGTGCGCGGGCGCTCGCGTCGGGGATGGAACTGGGGGCGCCGAGAGTCGTTGCGCCTGACGATCACGGTGCAGGTCCCGCGTGGCAGCCGTCTGCGCGTGGGAAGCGGCAACGGCGACGTGGCGGTGACCGCCGCGGTGGCCGAGGCGCGCGTCTCCAGCGGCAACGGCCGCGTGAAGGTCGACGGCGTCTCTGGCCGCGTGGAAGCCTCGTCGGGCAACGGCGAGGTGTCGGTGGAGCGGGCGGGCGGCCCGGTGCGCGCCAGCTCGGGCAACGGCGACGTGACCATCGGGACGGTCGTCGGCCCCGTGAATGCCTCCTCGGGCAACGGCGACATCCGCGTCCGCATGGACCGCCTCTCCGGCAACGAGGACATGGAGTTCAGCTCGGGGAACGGGCGCATCGAGCTGGAGCTCCCCAACGACTTCGGCGCGGAGCTCGAGGCCAACAGCGGCAACGGCCGGGTGACGACCGACTTCCCCATCACCATCACGGGACGGCTGACGCCGTCCAGGCTGCGCGGAACGATCGGCAACGGTGGGCGCCGCCTGCGCCTCTCGACGGGCAACGGTTCGGTGGAGATCCGCAAGCGGGCGTAGCGCCGCCGACACCCAAGGCGCGTTGGCGCATCGCGGCGCGCGGAACACGGTTCCGCGCGCCGCGTCACGTCTGGCCCCGTTCCCTCTTCCTTCCGGCAGCACCCCCGGTGAGCTTCGGGTCGCACCTCACCAGCCACCGGACATGCACGCCATGCGACGACAG
>CAZVDJ010000301.1:0-5855 GCA_964626245.1 uncultured Gemmatimonadaceae bacterium | reverse complement strand
GAGGCGCGCCCCGAAGACGATGAGAACTCCCCCCACGAAGGCATCCCGGTAGCGCTTGGCCGTCGTCGTCTCCATCGCGTGCACCTTCTCCACCGCCGGCGCCTTGGGCTGCTGTCCCAGCCGCGCGCTGGCGAAGCCGCCGATGACGAGCCCCAGGACGAGCCACGTCTCGGGCTTCATCAGCTCCCCCATCTTCACGAGGTACGGGTTGGCGGCCGCGTAGGCCGGATCGACGAGGCGTAGGATGGCGCCAACGAAGCGCGGGTAGGTGCCGGACACCCCGATCGGCCCCCACAGCGCGATCGACGCGGCCCCTACAAGGCCGAAGATCACGCCGAGGGTGAGCCAGTTGGGCAGGCCCGCCCGCTCGCGCGCTCCGGCGACGGGTGGTGCCTGCGATGCAGCTGCGTGCGTCATGCGTTCTCCTGTGCGTTGCCCGGGACGAGGGTCCCGGAATGGCGAGTGTACGTTCCAACTGTTGACTGCAGCACTCGGCGGCGGGGCATCGATCGTCCCGCGCCGGTGCGTCGAGGGGGCTATTTCACTTCCGGACCACCACGCCGGTCGTCCGGGACGAACTTGTCGCCGTACGGCATCTTCACCGCCTTGAGCGCCTTCGCGTCCAGCACGGCATCGGCGGCGATGACCTTGTTCGCCGCCAGGAGGAAGGCGGTCAGGGAATACACCTCGGCGTCGGTCAGCGAACCCGGCGCCGTGAGCGGCATGGCCCGCCGCACGTAGTCAAAGACCGTGGTGGCATTCGGCCAGTAGTTGCCGATCGTCTTCACGAGCTTGGGGTCGCTGGCGAAGTGGAACCCCTCTGCCTTCCCATCACGCCCGATGATGGCGGGGTAGAGCGGCGCGACGCCCTCTCCATTGCGATTGTGACACGCCATGCAGTGGCGGAGGTACAGCGCCTCACCTTGGCTCACGGAGCCGCGCCCGGGCGGCAGCTCCGCTCCGTCAGGTCCGACATCGCGATCCCAGCGCGACAGCTCGGCCGATGACGGCGCACGCCCGAATCCATAGCGCTTCGATGCTCCGGGGCCGCCTGCCACGGCGCCTGGATCGTAGTCCGCGAAGCGGCTGGCGGGCACGGCAGCGCTCGCGGCCCCGGCAGCGGCGGTCGCCTGCGGCTGACGTCCCTCGCCGCCCGACCCCGCGCTGCACGCCGCCAGCACCACGGCGCCGAGTCCCACGACGAGTGTGCGCATCAGGTCTCCCCGTGGAAGAAGACGCGGCCGTCGGCCTGCACGCTGGCGCCGCAGATGGGGTTGAAGTGGTAGTCGGTGCCGATCCCGCGCACCTCCAACAGCTGCGTGCGGGTGGGCTGCACGTACCCGGTCTCGTCCGTCGCTCGGCTCAGCAGCACCGCCGGGTCGCCGGACCAGTTCCACATGTACTGGAAGCGCACGTGCGCCTTCGACAGCGGCGCGTTGAGAAGGTCCGCCTCATGCCAGGTGGCACCGCCATCGGTGCTCACCTCGACCTTGGTGATCCGCCCGCGCCCCGACCAGGCCAGTCCGGTGACCGGACGCCACCTCGGGGTGCGCCGGCGACGTGATCATCGACTTGGCGTCGACCTCGAAGCTGAACTGGCGCGCCGTCCCGTTAGGCAGCGGGTCCGTGTACTTCGACGTCTCCCACCGCGTCATCCAGGGACGCGTGCCGAACTCGAGCCGGCGGAGCCACTTGATGTTGATGTTGCCCTCCCACCCCGGCAGGAGCAGGCGCAACGGATATCCTTGCTCGGGGCGCAACGGCTCGCCGTTCTGTCCCCACACGAGCAGCGCGTCATCCCACCCCTTCTCGATGGGAACCGATCGTGTCATCAGGCAGGCATCCCCGCCCTCCGCCAGGAACCAGCTCGCGTCCTCCTTCACCCCCGCCTCGCGCATGATCGTCGCGAGGGGGACGCCGATCCACTCCGAGTTGCTCGACATCCCCGCCACGCGCTGCGGCGTCAGCTCCGGCTTGGGATCGCGGAACGCCGAGCGACCGTTGCCCGAGCACTCGATGAAGTGGGTGCGCGTGACCTGCGGGAATCGCTTGAGGTCGGCCATCGTCAGCATCAACGGGCGATCCACCAGGCCGTGCACCATCAGCGCGTGCCGGTCGGGGTCGATGGCCGGGATCCCCGCGTGGTGTCGCTCGAAGTGCAGGTCGGCCGGGGTGATCGCTCCGGTCAGCCGCTCGAGCGGCGTCAGCGAGCTCCCCACCACCTCGCCGGTCGGCGTGCGCGCGGGCGCGAAGAAGGGGGTGCGGCTTCCGACCGCGCTCGTCGGCGCGCCCTGCACCTTCGTGGGATCGAGGGGCACCGCGGGACGTGCGGCCACGGCGCCGGCAGCAGACGGTTGGCTGGCCGCCACCCCGGGAATGCCGGTCAGCAGCGCGCCCCCCACGGCGCCGGCCGCGCCCGCGAGCAGCTCGCGCCGGGAGAGGGCGGCCGGTTCGGTGCCGGCCGGCGACGCTGCAGCTGACGGCGACGCCGGCGCCTCAGGCTCGTGACGTGGCATGCGTCAGGCCCCCGCCTTGCGGCTGTCGGCAATCGGGGCCGGCTTCGGCACCACCGCCCCCCTGGGATTCTGGCGCTTCACCACCGACGGGGGCGGACGATACGCCTCGTGGCCCTTGGTCGCGTAGGGCACATCCCGGGGCGCCCCGCCCGACGGAAAGTCAAGCTCCTTGCCGGGCGAGTCGGGACGCGGATGCGAGTTGATGTACGACGCCACGTCGAACGCTTCCTGCGGCGTGAGCGACCCCGGCTTGGTCTGCGGCATGTTGTGCCAGATGAAGCTCGCCGCCCGCTCCTCGCGCGCCATCGACGCGCCGATCGAGTACGACTTGGGTCCCCACAACGCAGGGAATGCCGCATTGCCCTGCCCGTCGGCCTGGTGGCAGATGACACATTCGCGCGTGAATACCTGCTCGCCGCGCGCGATGTCGCCGGTCAGCGTGTCCTTCATGCTGATCAACCCGTCCGTGCCGGCGATCTTGGCACCGATGGGAACGTCCCTGGAGATGAAGGCGATGTAGGCGAGGATGTCCTGCATCTCGCGGCTGTCGGTGGGAATCGCGTTGCCCGCCAACGAGCGCGTGAAGCAGTAGTTCACCCGGTCGGCCATCCCGATCACGGCCCCGGTGCGGGCCATGTACTTGGGGAAGCGGGCGTGTCCGCCGGTGAGGGGCGCCGCGGTGGCCTTGAGGCCGTCCTGCTGGTGACAGCTGGTGCAGCGCAGGCTCGAGGTGGCGTAGGAGGGGAGCGACTCCGGCGTGAAGCGCAGCAGGTACAGCCCGCGACGGATCGACGCCCCCATGGAGTCGTTCGGAATATCGGCCTCGGTGGGGGCCTTCCAGTTCGCCTCGACGAATTGCACCGCGCCCTTTGGGGTGGCCTCCGCGACCGGGGCCGCCTTCTCGGCACCGCCCCCGCAGGCCACAATCGAGACGATCGCCCCCCACTGCACTGCTCCGACCACGAGACGCCGCATAGTCCCCCCGGAGAAGCCCGGACAATGATTCAGAAATACTCCGATATAGGAATATAGTGCGGCTGCCAGCGCTCCCGCGCAAGTGGGCAGTCGCGCATCAGCTCGGCGCGACCACTCGCGCGAGCCAGATGCTGAGCGCGAGCAGGAAGGCGAGCGAGGCCGTGACGGCCGCTGCCACCCTGCCGCCAACGCGCTGCAGCGCCGCGACATCCACCGCCAGACCGAGCGCGGCCATGGACATGACGGTTGCCCAGTGCGAGACCGATCGTGCGATCGCGGTCGCGGGCGCAGGAACGAGCCCGGCGGTCTGCAGCGCCGCGGCGACGAGGAAGGCCGTCACGAACCAGGGGAGGTACGACCCGGGGCGTGGCATCGAGGACATGCCCGCTGGTGCGGGGAGCCCGCGGCGTCGCTCCCACAGCGCGATGAGGAGGACGACCGGTCCGAGCAGCACCACTCGCGCGAGCTTCACGAGCATGCCGGTCTGCCCCGCGACGACGCTCACCGGATACGTCGCAGCCAGCACCTGCGGCACGGCATAGACGGTGAGCCCGGCCACCATCCCGAACTGCGCGTCGGTGAGCCCGACGATGGGAACGAGGAGCGGCAGGACGAGCACCACCGCGACGCCGAAGACCGCCGTGTAGGCGATGGACGACGCGACCTCCTCCTTCGACGCGCCATTGACCGCCGAGACCGCGACGATGGCGGAATTGCCGCAGATGGCGTTGCCGCTGGCGACGAGGAGTGCGTGGGCATGCGACAGGCCAACGGCGCGTCCCACCAGGAAGCCGGCCACCAGGGACAGCGCGACGCTCGCGATGATCCCGCCGAGGAGCGGCGCCCCCGCCCGCACGAACGCCTGCAGGTTGGTGGTGAGCCCCAGCAGCACGATGGCCCACTCCAACACGTCCTTGCCTGCCACGTGGATCCCGCGGGAGAATCGCTCGTCAGGCATGCGCCACGCACGCAGGACGACGCCCAGCACCAGCGCGAGGACGATGGCGTCCGGCGCCCCCCGCCCCAGCACGCGCGGGAGGGCGGCGGCCAGCCCCACCGCCGTTGCGGCCAGCCCCACGGCGAGCGCCAATCCGGGAAGCAGGCGCCGGGCGTCGCGCGCGCGGTCGGCGCCGGCGTCACCGTCGGACGAGAACGTGGGGCGGGATGGCATGCGCGAAAGTGGAGCGGTCGCCGCCCCGAATTCAACTGCCGGCGCGTCCGGGTGACCTCCATGGAACACCATTGGCTCCACGCGCGGCTTGAGGAGCCACATGCCACGCGCGGCGGCCCACCCTCGGGCCGCCGCGCATGCCGTGCATCGGTCCGCCCTCAGCGAACCGTCAGATGCCACTCACCTGCACGCATCCCTTGGGCTCGGGCTTGCGCTGGTTGCACTCGTCCGATGGCAGCGGGACGATCGGATAGATGCGATGCGTCGGCGCGAACTTCGGCAACTGCGCCAGTCGTCCGTAGCGCCGCATGTCCACCCAGCGGTGCCCGTACTCGCCAAAGAGCGAGTAGCGGCGGTTGTACAGCAGTTCATCCGTGAGGTTGCCGGCGAAGTTGGCATCGAGCGGCGCCAGCCCGCCGGCCACGGTCCGAATGAGGTTGAGGTCTGCGATGGCCGCGGCGCGATTGCCCAGCCCGATGTACGCCTCGGCGCGCAGCAGGATGAGTTCCTCGTTCCGGATGAGCGGCGCGGAGGCGACGTTCGTCGCGGCCAGGTTGAGTCGCGTGCTGGAGCTGATCCCCTGGCTGGTGAGCGTCGTGGTGCTGGCCGCCACCTTCGACGTGCGCAGGTCGAGCGAATTGTCGGCGCGGCGCTGGGCATCCGCCAGGAACGACGGGTGCGCCACTAGGGCGCGGGGCGCCGGGTCGAACATGGGATTCACGGCGTCGCCGGAGGCCGTGCTGTACACGTGGTAGACACCGGTGGCCAGCGTCGCCGCATTCGCCGGCGTCGTGGCGATGAACGACGCATTGAGCGCCGTCAGCGCCTCCTGCCAGCGCCCGCGCTCCACCTCCATGCGTGCCTTGAGCGCACGATTGACGCGCAGGAAGTTGGCGGGCGTGTTGAAGCCGGTGAATCCGCTGGTCAGCGCGAACGGGAAGGACGCCCCCGCATTGCTCAGGTGCGTCGCCGCCTCGTCCAGCAGCGCGACCGCGCGCGTGTATCCCGCCTCCTTCGTCACGAACTCGCCCAGCTGTTCCGCCGTGGGGTCGACGGTGAGGACGATGCCGAAGGTGTCACGCACGCGCAGCTGTTCCCAGAACGCGAGCGCTTCCATCGTCTTGGCGAACCCCTTCACCCCTTCCTTCTGCGCAGTGGTGTAGTTGCCCACCTTCTCCACGGCGCCCAGGATC
>CAZVDJ010000300.1:0-5867 GCA_964626245.1 uncultured Gemmatimonadaceae bacterium | reverse complement strand
ACAACTCTGCGCCCCCGTATGGCACGCCGGCCCAGCCGGCCGCACCAGCGCCAGCAGCGCATCGCCATCACAGTCCGGCGCCAGCGCCACCACCCGCTGCACGTGCCCGCTGGTCGCCCCCTTGTGCCACAACCCGCGCGAGCGCGAGTGATAGTGCATCTCGCCCGTCGCCAGCGTGCGTTCCAGCGCCTCGCGGTCCGCCCGCGCCACCATCAGCACCTGGCGCGTCGCCGCGTCCTGGCACACGACGGTCACGTAGCCGCCGCCCTTTGCGAAGTCCAGCACGTCGAGATCCAGCATGCGTCGATCCTCGCGTCTACCGTTCGGGGATGCCTAACGCGTCGCGCAGTGCGCGCGACAGCCGCGCATTCGTCGCCACGCCATCGCCCCCGTCCACGTCATGCCCGCCGCGCCAATCCGAGTACACCCCGCCAGCCTCGCGGACGATCGGGATGAGCGACGCGGCATCCCACGGGCTCAGCCGGTCGTCGACCATCAGCTCGGCGCGGCCGGTGGCCACCTGCACGTAGCCGTAGCAGTCGCCCCACGTGCGCGCCACCGCCACTCGCGCGCCTAACGACCTCCACCGGTCGGCCCGGTGCGGGTTGTAGGGAAAGAGCGCATCCGTCACCAGGATCGTGGCATCGGCCAGCGACGACACCTCCGAGACCCGGCACCGCGTCCCGTTCCACCAGCAACCACACCCCACCGCCGCCGCCACCAGCTCGTCCACCGCCGGGCAGTGTATGGCCCCCGCGATCACCAGGTCGTCCTGCGCCACCGCGATCATCGTCCCCCATAGCGGCACGCCCCGCACGAAGGTCTTGGTCCCGTCGATCGGGTCGATGAACCACCGGCGCTTCCGCACGTCGCCCGAGAAGCCGTACTCCTCGCCCAGCACCGCATCACCGGGAAACCGCGCCGCAATCCACTCACGCGCCTCGTGCTCGGCGGTGCGATCGGCCAGCGTCACCGGCGAGCCGTCGCCCTTGGCCTCCACCGCGAGCGACGTCCTGAAGTAGCGCAGCGCCACGGAACCGGCGACGCGCGCCACCTCGCTCACCGCCTCCAGCAGCAGGTCGGGCGTGGTCACGCGGCCACCTGGCGACCCGCCAGCCGCACGGGGATGCCCGCGGCCGCCATCGCCCCCTTGAGCGCCGCCACGGTGGTCACGCCGTCATGCAGGATCCCGGCAACGAGCGCGGCGTCGGCGCCGCCCTCGGTCAACGCCGCGCACACGTGCGCCGCGCTCCCGGCGCCGCCAGACGCAATCACGGGGACGCGCACCGCCTCGCTGATGGCGCGCGTCAGCGCCAGGTCGTACCCCGTGCGCACCCCGTCGCGATCGATGCTGGTGAGCAGGATCTCCCCCGCCCCCAGCCGCTCGCACTCGCGCGCCCACGCCACGGCCTCGAGCGCGGTCGGCGTCGTCCCCCCCTTCACGTAGACGCGATAGCGGCCGTCGATCATCGCCGCATCGATGCTCGCCACCACGCACTGCGCACCAAAGCGGTGCGACGCCTCCGCAATCACCTCGGGACGCTCCACCGCCGCCGTGTTGAGCGACACCTTGTCCGCTCCCGCGCGCAGCGCTCGCGCCACGTCGTCGGCCGAACGGATCCCGCCGCCGATGGTGAGCGGGATGAACAGGCGCTCGGCCGTGCGGCGCGCGAGGTCGAGCAGCGTCGCGCGCTCCTCCGCGCTCGCCGAGATGTCGAGGAAGACGATTTCATCGGCGCCTTCGTGCTCGTAGCGCTCGGCGAGTGCCACCGGGTCGCCCACGTCACGCAGCGCCTCGAAATTCACCCCCTTCACCACGCGCCCCCCCTTCACGTCAAGGCAGACGATGAGCCGTCGCGTCAGCATCAGCGCTCCCGCTCGGCCGCCGCCGACGTGCCGCCCCGCGTGAGCGAGACGCTCCCCTTGGTGGAGAAGACCGCTCCGCTGTCCACCAGCGCGTCACGAATGGCGAGCCCCAGCGCCTTGAACGCCGCCTCCACGATGTGATGCCGGTCCTTCCCGCGGATGACCCCCAGGTGCAACGTGGCCCCGGCATGCTCGGCGAACGAGCGCATGAAGTGGTCGTACAGCGCGCTGGGGAGCGGCCCCTCGTAGTAGAAGCGCCCGCCCACGTCCACGGCGCATGCCACCAGCGCCTCATCCATCGGGATCACGCGATAGCCGTAACGCGCCGCGGTCGCGGGGATCGCCCCCTTGAGCGCAGCCCCCACCGCGATCGCGACGTCCTCGATGATGTGGTGGCGCAGGTCGCCGCGCGCGTGCACCTCCAGCCCCACCCCGGCATAGCGCGCCCAGGTCATCAGCATGTGATCCAGGAAGGGCACGCTGGTGTCGACGAGGACGTCGCTGCCCCCCAGCGTCACGGTCGCGCGGATCGTCGTCTCGCGCGTCTCGCGCTCCACGGTGCTCATCGCGTCAGCTCCAGTCTCCGGCAAGGTCAGGTGGCAAGGTCAGGCGGCAAACTCGTCGGCCAGCGCGCGTGGATCGATGGCGCCGGTGTACAGCGCCATCCCGACCACCACACCGGCGACGCCGCGATCCTCCAGGGCGTGCACGTCACCCATGCGCCCCACCCCGCCCGCCGCAAACACCGGGAAGTCGGCCGCCTCCACCACGTCCTCCATGAGCGGCAGGTCGGTTCCCTGCAGCTGCCCCTCGCGGTGCACGGCGGTCACCAGGAGCGCCGCCAGCGGCAAGGCGTTGATCTCCTCGACCAGGTCGATCACGTTGCGCGGCAGCGTCCGCTGCCACCCCTGCGTGGTGATGCGCCGCTCGCGCACGTCGGCCGCCAGGATGATCTCGCCGGGATTCTCGTGCGCCAGCTCGGCCAGCCAGTCCAGGTCCTCCAGCGCGCGCGTCCCCACGATGGCAAAGCGCGCCCCCTCGTCCAGCACGTCGTGCACCGCCTCACTCGTGCGCAGCCCTCCGCCCACCTGCACCTCCGCCAGCTGCTCGTGCAGCAAATCGCGAATGAGGCCGCGATTGTTCCCCTTGGACAGCGCGGCGTCCAGGTCCACCACGTGCAACCGCGCAAAGCCCAGTCGCGACCACTCCCGCGCCACGGCAATCGGGTCCTCGAGCCGCACCCGCTCGTTGGCGTACTCGCCGCCCACCAGCTGCACGCAGGCCCCCTCGCGCAGGTCCACGGCCGGAATCGCGATCATGGCAGCATCTCCCGCAGGAAGGCATGGACGAACGCCACCCCGGCGCTCGACGACTTTTCCGGATGGAACTGCACCCCCACCGTGCGCCCGCGCCGCACCGAGGCCGGAAAGCGGTCGCCCTCGTGCGTGCTCCACGACGTCACGGAGGCCGGCTGGCTGGGACGGCAGATGAACGAGTTGGCGTAGTACACGGTCTCCAGCCCCGAGGCGTCGAACAGCGGGTCGGTCGCCGCCTCCACCGCATTCCACCCGATCTGCGGCAGGCGCGCGGCGTTGATGCGCGTCACGCGCCCCGGGATCACCCCCAGCCCCTCCCCGGGCCCCTCGTCGCTGGCATCGAGCAGCAGCTGCATGCCCAGGCAGATTCCCAGGCAGGGGAGCCCCCCCTCGAGCGCCGCGCGCATCGCCTTCCGTCCGCTCGCCAAACGCTCGGCAGCAGGTGTAAAGGCCCCGACGCCCGGCAGGAGGAGGACGTCGGTGTCCAGCGTGCGCACCGGGTCCTCCTCCACCGTGGGGGCGACGCCGAACGCCGCCACCGCCTTGGCCAGCGAGTGCAGGTTGCCGGCGCCGTAGTCGAAGATCGTGATGCGAGGAGCACGCGACTCAGGCATCGGACCGCTCCCCGGCACCCAGCGATCGCGCCTCGGGGGCGAGCACCTCGTGCAACGCCGCCAGCACCCGCCCCATCACGGGCCACTCCGTCAGGCTGACGCGCAGCGCGTCGCCGATCCCCGCCAACCCCGTGAAGTGGCGCACCAGGATGCCACGCTCACGCATGGCGCGTTGCGCGGCGCGTGCGTCGCGCACGGGAAGGAGGAAGAAGTTCGCCGCGCTGGGGAGCGGCGCGAAGCCCGCGCCTCGCAGTTCCGCCAGCGCACGCTCGCGCGCGGCGACGATGCGGCGCACCCCGTCGCGCACCCACGCCAGGTCGTCGGTGATGGCCGCGAGCGCGGCCCGCTCGCTGAGCGTGGTGACCGTGAAGGGGCCGCGTGCCTTCTCAAGTTCGGCGATGAGCGGACGGGCCCCCACCGCAAAGCCCACGCGCATCCCCGCGAGGCCGAACACCTTGGAAAAGGTCCGGAAGACGAGTGATCGCCCATGCGCCGGCGCCTCGCGCGCCAGGTTGCTCCCCGCAAACTCGGCGTACGCCTCGTCAATGAAGGTGAGCCCCGCCGCCCGTTCGAGGACGTGACGCATCGTCGCCGGCGCCACGGGGACCCCGGTCGGGTTGTTGGGCGTGCACAGGTAGGTGATGGGCGCGCCCGCCGCCACCAGCGCCTCGCCGTCGGCGTCGAAGCCCGGCCCCAGCGGCACCGGCACCGGCACCAGCGAGTTGGTCAGCGCAAAGTCGCGCGCCATCACGAAGGTGGGGTGCATGTACGCCACGCGGCTCCCCGGTTCGCCCAGCGCGCGAAAGGCGCAGCTCATCACCTCGTCCGACCCGCACCCCACCATCACCTCGTCAGGCGCAACGCCCACGTAGGCGGCAATGGCCTCGCGCAGCGTGCGGGAATAGGTGGTGGGATACTGGGCAATGCGGTCGCCCAGCGCCTCCGCCACCACGCGCTTCGCCGATGGCGGCGCCCCGAACGCCGACGTGTTGTCGGCCAGCGTGATCTCGCACGCCGTGGGATCCACGTCGTAGGCGCGCACGTCGCGATAGGCATCGCGTGGGGCCCACGACGGCGTCGCGGGCGTGGACTCGGCGCTCATGCCGCCCCTCCCCCCTCGCCCGGTGCAGCCAACGCGCGCGCGGCGCGCGCGTGTCCGTCGAGCCCCTCCGCATCGGCGAAGTGTCCCACGTCAGGCGCCAGCCGCGCCGCAGCCTCCGGCGTCACCCGCTGGTACGTCGTCCAGCGGATGAAGTCGAGTGTCGAGAGCCCGGAATACGACCGCGCCAACCCGTTGGTGGGAAGGGTATGGTTGGCGCCCGTCATGTAGTCGCCAAACGAGACCGACGCGCTCGTCCCCACGAAGATCGTCCCCTGGTGGCGCAGCGCACCTAGTGCCCGGTCGGCGTCGGGCGGCGCCAGGGCCAGCAGCACGTGCTCGGCGGCGTAGGCGTTGGCGAAGGCGATCGCCTCGTCGAGCGTGGTCACGCTCAGCACCGCCCCCTGTCCCTGCAACGCCTGCCGAATGATCGACGCCCGGCCGTAGCCGCCCACCATCGTCTCGAGCGCCGCCTCCACCTTGGCGGCCACGTCGTCGCCCACCGCCACCGCCACCACGCACGCCAGCGGGTCGTGCTCGGCCTGCGCCAGGAGCTCGCGCGCCACCTGTCCCACATCGGCGCTGCCGTCGACGAGCACCAGCAGCTCGCTCGGTCCGGCGGGTGAATCGATCGCGCACGCGCGCGCGACCTGCACCTTGGCCTCGGTGACCCAGGCGTTGCCAGGTCCCACGATGCGGTCCACGCGCGGGACGCTCGCCGTTCCGTACGCCATGGCCGCCACGGCGCCGGCGCCGCCTAACGCAAAGACCCGGTCCACCCCGGCAATGGCGCACGCCGCCAGCACCGCGCGCGAGGGGAGTCCGTTGCTCCCGGGCGGCGAGCAGAGGATCACCTCTCCCACTCCCGCCACGCGCGCCGGGATCACCCCCATCAGCACGCTCGACGGATAGGCGGCGCGCCCGCCTGGCGCGTACACACCCACCCGGCCCAACGGGTCGGGGCGCCGCCCC
>CAZVDJ010000299.1:0-5868 GCA_964626245.1 uncultured Gemmatimonadaceae bacterium | reverse complement strand
GCGAGGTACGCCAGGGTGACGAGGGAGACGAGCACCATGGCGATGATCGCGCCGCGGCGCAGTTCCTCACCGACCTTGGGGCCGACGGCCTCGGTGCGGGCGACGGTGTAGCCTTCGGTCCCGTACCTGGCGTCGAGTGCGCCACGCACCGCGCGTGCGACCGCCTCGGTCTGGACGGTGGTCGCGTCGCCCTCACCACCGCGGGCGCGCACCGTGTACTCCAGGTTCGTCCCGAACTGCTGGATCTCCGATCCCGGCGCAACCGCGTCGATGGTCGCCCGCAGCTGCGAGACGTCGGGTGGTTGCTTGAACTGCAGCTGCATCAGGGTGCCGCCCGTGAACTCGATGCTGTAGTTCACGCCGCCCGACCAGGCAAACGACGCGAAGCCCAGCAGGATGAACGCCACCGTGGCGATGGCGGCCTGCCGCCACCACTTGATGAAGTCGAAGCTGGTGTTGTGAAAGATGCGGATCATTCAGATGCTCAGCGTCTGGACGTTCTGTGAACGGGAGAGCCAGAGGAGATAGAACGTCTTGGTGACGAAGACGGCGCAGAAGAGCGACGCGATGATGCCGGCGATGAGCGTGACCGCAAAGCCCTGCACGGGGCCCGTGCCATACTGGTACAGCACCGCTCCGCCCAGGATCGTCGTCACCGAGGTGTCGATGATGGCGCTCCACGCATGCTTGAACCCTTCCTCGATGGAGGTGCGCACCGTCTTGCCGCGATCCAGCTCCTCGCGAATGCGCTCGAAGATCAGCACGTTCGCGTCGACGGCGATGCCGACGGTGAGCACCAGCCCCGCCAGTCCCGGCAGCGTGAGCACGGCGCCGAAGCCCGCGAGGATGGCCATCGTGAAGAGCACGTACAGCACGAGCGCGCCGACGGCCAGCAACCCCGAAAATCGGTAGTACGCGATCATGATCACGATCACCAGGGAGACCGCGATGATCATGGCCAGGCGTCCCTTCGTGATGGAGTCCTGACCGAGCGAGGCCCCGATGCTCCGCACCTCGGCGACCTTGAGCGGCACGGGGAGCGAGCCGGCGCGCAGCACGAGCGCGAGGTCCTGCGCATCCTGCAGGTCGCGGCCTCCCATCGTGATCTGGCCGCGCGTCCCGATGGCGCTCTGGATGACGGGCGGGCGCCCCATCACGCGATCGTCGAGGATGATCGCCATGTAGTCGCCCACGTGCTTGCCGGTCTCGGTACGGAAGCGGCGCCCCCCCTCGTTGTTGAGGGTGAACTCAACGACCGTCCCCTCGATGGGGGTGTTGTTCGGCTTGGCGTCGGTGAGGTACTCGCCCGTGATGATCGGGCGCGCGTCGACGACATAGATGGGCCGGTACGGCTGCGCCCCCAGCGACATGGTGTCGCTCGACCAGCGCAGCACCTTGCCCGGAGGAAGCGCGCCCTGCACTTCGGGCATCGCGAGGAACGCCTCGACGGTCCCGACGTCCTTCTCCGCCACCATGTACTCGCCCGGGAACTGGCCGAGCTGGATGAGCGATGAGAGCGGACCGCCCGTCTCCGTCTTGATGGCGGCACTGTCGCCCTTGGTGGAGTCCCTGGCGGCACTGTCGCCCGGCGTGAACAGGTTGGGGATGGCCGCGACCTGCGTGCGTCGCGCCGTATCGCCGGGAGCCGCCGCAGCGGCCGCCCCGCCCTTCTCGCGAATGATCTGGTCCAGGCGCGGCAGCACCTTGTCCAGCGATTGCGTCTCGTCGGTGATCTGGAACTGGAGGAACGCCGACTTCTGCACCACCTGCTGCGCGCGCTCCTCGTCATCGATGCCGGGGAGCTCCACGATGATGCGATCGGTGCCGACCTTCTGGACGACCGGCTCGGCGACCCCGAACTCGTCGATGCGGGTGCGGACGACCTTGAGCGCACGATCGAGTGCGTCGCTCTTGTCGGCAACGGCCTGCTTGGACTCGTCCACCTCGAGGGCCAGGTGCATGCCGCCCTGCAGGTCGAGTCCGCGCTTGAGCGGGACACGGCGCACGGTGTCGTACACGAAGCCGCTCTCGCGCCTTACGCGTTCGACGACGGTCCGCGGAAAGAGGGCCCACGCGGACGCCGCTACCAGCGCCACGATGAGAGCCACGCGGTACTTCAGATTCGACATGCGGCGGAGCTGTGAAGGAGGTGGATTCCGGGAAGCTTGGAAGCTTAGACTTTCGCGACTACCGAGTCAACCGAAGTGTGAGCGTATCACGGGCTTAGGGCCAACGTCTCCCGTGCCGCCCGCTCGTCGCGCGCGAGTTGATCGGCGAGCGCCTCGGGCGACTCGAACCGTCGCGTGTCACGCAGCCGGCGCAGGAAGTCGAGGCGGACCCGCATGCCGTAGAAGTCGCCCTGGGCATCGAACAGGTGGGTTTCGAGCGTCGCCTCGGCCTCGCCGAAGGTGGGACGCGGTCCAAGGTTGAGCATCCCGCCGAACGGACCTCGGGGGGTCTGCACGCGGACGGCATATACCCCCTGCGGCGGCAGGAGTTTTCGCGCGGACGGCAGGGGGACGTTGATGGTGGGAAAGCCGAGCAGCCGCCCCCGCTGCTCGCCGCGCACCACGCGCCCGCCCACCGCGTAGGGGCGACCGAGCCCTTCCCGCGCCCGGTCCAGGTCACCGCCGGCCACGGCGCGCCGGATCGCCGTGGACGAGACGGGCTGGCCGTGCGCCCCCACGACCGGTTCCACCACCTCGACCGTGAATCCGCGCGCTTCACCCAGCGCCCGGAGCACATTCTCGTCGCCCGCGCGATTGCGCCCGAATCCGTGGTCGTGCCCCATGAGCAGGTGGCGCACCCGATAACGGGCGACGAGCGCCTCGTCCACGAAGCGCTCGGCGTCAAAGCCGGCCAGCGCGCGCGTGAACGGGATGATGGCCACGTAGTCGATTCCCGACTCGGCCAGCACCTCCAGCTTCTCGTCGCCCACCGTGAGCAGCGGCGGCGCCGCCGACGGGTTCACCACCTCGAGCGGGTGCGGCTCGAAGGTGACGAGCACCGAGCGCGTGCCCAGCGCCGAGGCGCGCTGCGCCAGGCGATCCAGCACGTCCTGGTGTCCCCGGTGCACCCCATCGAAGGTCCCGACCGTGACGACGGTATCGTGCACGTCTGGCGGAAGCGCCGAGTCGGCGGGGGACGGCGGCACGCGACTCATGACGCGGCGAGGACGACGTCCGGGTGCCAGCGGTCGCCGTCCCGCCGTGCGACGGCAATCACCTCGCCCGCGGCATCGACGACGAGGAGGTGTGCCCCGTCGGCGTCGGCGTCGAACGACCGCCCCTGCCTTACGCGCTGGACCATCGCCTCGTCGGCGGTGACGACGGGCATGTCGCCTAACGCCTCGCGCAGGTCGTGCAGGCGAGGCGTGCGCTCGCGCAGCGCCGCCAGGTCGTTCGCGTCGGCCACGTCGAAGGGGCCGACGCGCACGCGCCGAAGGGCGGCCAGGTGCGCCGCCGATCCCACGGCGCGGCCGAGGTCGCGCGCCAGGGCGCGGATGTACGTGCCCCCGCTGCAGGTGATGCGCGCGACGAGCGTGTCGTCGCGCTGCCCGATGACCTCCCATGCGCTGACATGGACGTTCACCGGTGTGAGCGCGGGTGTTACGCCCTGCCGGGCGATGGCGTAGGCGCGCTTGCCGTCGACGTGCTTGGCGGAGTACGCAGGCGGCTGCTGCGAGAGCGTGCCGGTGAAGCCGGAGAGCGCCGAGCGCACCGACGCGGCGTCGGGGAGCGGTGCCTGACGCGTCACCGTGCCGGTGCCGTCGTCGGTGTCGGTCTCGGCGCCAAAGCGAATGGTGGCGTCGTAGACCTTGGGTTCGCCGGGGACGAAGCGCAGGAGCCGGGTGCCGCGTCCCGTGAGCAGGACGAGGAGTCCGGTGGCGAAGGGGTCGAGCGTGCCGCCGTGCCCCGCCTTGCGGGTGCCTAACGCGCGCCGGGCCAGCGCCACCACGTCGTGCGACGTGACGCCGGCCGGCTTGTCCACCAGGAGCAGGGCGTCAGTCGAGGTCGCTCGCATCGGGGGGCGCGAGCTTACCGTCCTTGAGTTGCGCGAGCAGCGTCTCGATGCGCGCGGCGCGCGCGACGGAGGGGTCGAGCACGACGTCGAGCTCGGGGGCGATTCGCAGGCGCAGCGAACGCCCCACGCGGCGGCGCAGGTGCGCGGCGAGCGACCGCAACCCCTCGAGGGTTGCCGTCTTCTCCTCGTCCGTCCCCATGATGCTCACGAAGATGCGCGCATGGCGCAGGTCGCGCGTGACGTCGACGCCCGTGACGGTCACCAACCCGGTCACGCGGGGGTCCTTGACCCCCTCGGCGATGAACCGCGCAACTTCCTCGCGAATGGCTTCGGCCACCCGATCGGGGCGACGCCCATCATTCGCCATGTTCAATCTCCTGCACGGCACGGCGCGACGGTTCGCGCGCCCTGCCCGGTGGGTGCCATCGAGAACCGGCCGGTCGGCGCCGTCAGGCGCCGGCCGACTCGGGCTGCAGGGTGCGCGCGACTTCCTCGGTCTTGTAGCACTCGATCACGTCGCCAACCTTGAGGTCGTTGAAGTTCTCGAGGCCGATGCCGCACTCGTACCCTTCCTTCACTTCCTTCACGTCGTCCTTGAAGCGGCGCAGCGACGACAGCGTGCCGTCGTAGATCTCCACCGCGTCGCGGATGAGGCGCACCCGCCCGCTCTTGGTGATGACGCCGTTGCGCACCGAGCAGCCGGCGATGGTCCCGACGCGCGACACCTTGAAGATCTCGCGCACCTCCGCCTCGCCCAGCACGACCTCGCGCTCCTCGGGACGGAGCATCCCCTCCAGGGCAGCGCGCACGTCGGCCACCGCCTCGTAGATGATGCGATAGAGCTTGATGTCGACCCCTTCGCGCTCCGCGGCGGCACGCGCGTTGTTGTCGGGCCGCACGTGGAAGCCGATGATGATGGCCCCCGACGTGCGCGCGAGCAGGATGTCGCCCTCGGTGATGGCGCCCACGCCGCGGTGCACGACGTCGACCTGCACCTCGTTGTTGGACAGCTTCTGCAGGGCGTCGGCGAGCGCTTCCGCCGGGCCTCCCTGGTCGGCCTTGATGATCAGGTTGAGCGTCCGCTTCTGGCCGGCCGCCGCCTGCGACATGAAGTCCTCGAGCGAGACGACGCCCTTGCTGGTGCGCCGGCTCTTGGCTTCGCGGTCCAGGCGCTCGCGACGCTGCGCGATCTCGCGCGCCTGGCTTGCATCCTCGACGACGACGAACTGGTCGCCGGCCATCGGGACACCGGTGAGCCCCAGCACCTGCACGGGAATCGCCGGCCCGGCCACCTTCACCGGCTTGCCACGCTCGTCGAGCATGGCGCGCACGCGCCCCGAGTGCAGTCCGCAGATGAAGTCGTCGCCCACGCGGAGCGTCCCGCCCTGCACCAGGATCGTGGCCACCGGCCCCTTGCCGGGGTCGAGCTGGGCCTCGACCACCGAACCGGTTGCCTTCTTGTCCGGGTTGGCCTTGAGGTCGAGGATCTCGGCCTGCAGGAGCACCTGATCCAGCAGCTCCGACACGTTGGTCCCCTTCTTGGCGGAGACGGCCGTGGAGAGGGTGGTCCCGCCGAAGGCCTCGAGCACCACGCCATGCTGCAGGAGGTCCTGCATCACGCGCATGGGGTTGGCGTCGGGGAGGTCGATCTTGTTGATCGCGACGATCATCGGGACGCCGGCATTCTTGGCGTGCGAGATGGCCTCGATCGTCTGCGGCATGACCGAGTCGTTGGCCGCGACCACCAGGATGACGATGTCGGTGACCTGCGCGCCGCGCGCGCGCATGGCGGTGAACGCCTCGTGGCCCGGCGTGTCGAGGAAGGTGATCTCCCGCCCGTTGGCG
>CAZVDJ010000298.1:0-5942 GCA_964626245.1 uncultured Gemmatimonadaceae bacterium | reverse complement strand
CCTCGCGCGCCTGGTCCTGCCCAGCCGCTGGAGTCTCGAGCACGCTCTCGCGCACCACGGCCCACAGCCGGGAGGCCCAGTCATCCGGGGTGGCGGCCGTCCGGTAGAAGCGGCTCGTTCCCTCCGAGCGGCTTTCTACCCATCCCTCATCGGCCAGAACCTTGAGGTGCCGAGAAACCGTCGACTGCGGAAGTTGAAGCACCGCACAGAGTTCGCTCACCGTCATCTCGTGCCGCTCCAGCACGAGCAAGAGCCGGCTCCGGGTGGAGTCGGCCAGCGTGCTGAGGTGATCGAGGGAGGCGGGGACTGTCATGTATATCCGTAAAACCGGATGATAGGATAAACACCAGACGTCCGCCTGGTCAACTGCGTCACGCGACCTCCCCTTACCACCTCACGACGCCCCCTTAGAATCGCGCAGCGATCCCCGGCCCCTCCTCCTCCGGACGTCCCGCCTTCCGGTCTCCCCGTCTTCCCGTCGTCTGATGCTGTACCTGTGGGTGAAGGTCTTCCACGTCGTCTTCTTCGTCAGCTGGATGGCGGGGCTCTTCTACCTGCCGCGGCTCTTCGTCTATCACGCGGAGTCGCTGGGCGCCGAAGAACCCAGGCGCGGGATCCTGGGCGCGCAGTTCCTGCACATGGAGCGGCGGCTCTTCGGCATCATCATGCAGCCGGCGATGGTCCTCACGTGGCTCTCGGGGGCGACGATGGTCGCCCTGTCGCCGGCGTTCCTGCGTGAGTCGTGGCTCTGGCTCAAGGTCACGCTCATCGTGCTCCTCACCGCCTACCACCTCACCTGCCGCCGGACGATCACCCGCTTCGAGCGCGGCACCATCTCGCACACCGGTGAGTGGTATCGCGTCTTCAACGAGGCGCCCACGGTGGTGCTGGTCCTGGCCGCGGCGCTCGTGCTGTTCAAGGGCGTGATCCGCCTGTCGGCGCTTGCCGCGCTGCTGCTGGGCACCGTCGCGGTCATCGTGGTGGGCTTTCGCGCCTACGCCGCCTTCCGGCGACGCCGGGGCGAGCTGGTCGACAGCCGCCGTCCGCCGTCGCCGTCCGTGATCGATCGTTAGGTCCGGGCGCTACCCGGCATCGGGCGCGTCGGTGTCATCCGCGGCGGCCGGGCGCGCGAGCACCAGACGCGCGGCGGCGGCGAATGGCGCCGGCACCTCCACGAAGACCCCTCGCGCCGTGGCCCCCATGAAGCCGGGGCCGAAGAGTCCGGAGAGGTCGTTTCCCGACGCGCGGGCGGGAATCTCTTCCGCAGCCAGCCGCGCCACCATCAGGTCGGCCTCCCAGCCGGCCGCCACGTTCGCCACGCGCACCCACGGATGGCGCACCCCCCTCACCGATCGCCCCATCCGCCGTCCACGCCGATCGACGACCGCTCCGTCAGGTGCAGCGCGACGCCGCTCCGGCCGGGCACCGCCGTCACATGGACGGCGTGAACATGATGTGCGCCTTGGGGGTGCCCGGGAACATGATCCAGGGCTGGTTGCCGTTGGGGCGGGTGGAGAGCCCCGTGGACTCGGCGGTGGCAAACGGGATGTAGACCACGTACAGGTGGCGCGCGCCGGTCACCTTGCCGGACTTGGCGTCGAAGGTGCCATCGGTGAGCGAGTAGAGCGCCGCCGGGTGCCTGGGCATCTCCAGCTTGCCCGGCCGCACCTCGCGAAAGCGCACGCTGTCCACCTCGGCCGCGTTGGTCACGCCCTGCGCGCGCAGCTCACGCCCCCGCGCCATGAAGGGCTCCATCGATTGCGCATAGCAGGCCACGTGGAAGCGCGCCGCCTTGGGGTCGCTCGCCAGGCAGGTCATCCCCTTCCCCTCGCGCAGCGGGACCAGCTTCCCGTCGGCGCCATACCCCAGCACACGCGCCGAGGCGCGAAAGTCGGGCGGAAGCGGGAGAACGGCGGCGGCAATCTGCTCGTCGCGCGGCGGAATGGCCCCCTGCGCCTGCGCGGACACCGGCGCGGTGGCCATGGACGTGAGCAGGGCACCCGGCAGGACCACGAGGCAAAGAGCAGCAAGGGTGGAGGCGGCGGGCATGGCGGTGGGCGGCGTGCGTGGTGAGGAAAGGAGATCGACAGTGGCGGCGGCGCAGTCCCGCGGTGATGACGCTCGACCGGGCCAGGCGCCGGGGTGCTTCGCGGGGAGCGGCGGCACCGCCGCCCCCGCCTGCTCGTGCCTAACGCAACCCGGCGAGCCCCGCCGCCAGGCGCGGGAGCGCCGCGGCGATGTCGTCCAGGCTCACGGCCCCGACGGAGAGCCGGAACCACCCGGTCTCCCCTTCGGCCCCGAAGGCGTGGAAGGGCACCACCCCAAGCCCCGCCTGCTGCAACAACCACTTGCGGATGTCCTCGTCCGACTGGAGCACCGCGCCGTCGGGGGTGCGCCGGCCGTACAGGTTGAAGCGCGCGCTGAGGTAGATCGCCCCCTGCGGCGCGATGGCCTCCACGCCGTGCCCCTGCTGCCTGAGCGACGAGATCCCCTCGTACAGCGCGTCCAGCCGCGCCTGCACCCCGGCCAGGAGCTGCGCGCGGTAGTCGGCAATCGCGTCCTCCGACAGGAGCAACGCCGCCGTGGCCACCTGCTCCGCGCGCGGCGCCCACGTCCCCACGTGGCTCAGGACGTTGTTCATCGCGTCCATCACGTCCACCGGCCCCAGCAGCCACCCCACGCGCACCCCCGTGGCGGCGAACGCCTTGGAGATCCCGTCCACCAGGATGGTGTAGCGCGCCATCTCGGGGCGCAGCGTCACCGGATCCACGTGCACGGTGTCGCCAAAGGTCAGCTGCCAGTACACCTGGTCGTACATCAGGTACAGCGGCCGTTCCGCGCGGGCGCGCCGCGCGTTCTCCTCCGACACCAGGTCGCAGATCGCACCTAACGACTCGGCGGTGAAGGCCGTGCCGCAGGGATTGAGCGGCGAGTTGAGGGCGAGCATCCGCGCCCCGCGCAGGTGCGGCGCCAGCACCTCGGCCGACGGCATGAACGCCTCCTCGGGCGTCGTCATCACCGGGTCGGCCACCGCCCCCACCATGTGGCAGTAGTAGTTGTTGTTCCAGCTCGGCGCCGGGTACACCACGCGGTCGCCCGGGTCCACCAGCGTGCAGTACGTCCCGTACACGCCGGGGCGCGACCCCGCCGTCACCAGGACCGACTCCACCGGATAGCGCAGCCCCAGCGACCGCTCGTAGTAGGCCACGATCGCCTCGCGCAGGGCCGGCAGCCCCACGCCGGGGGGATAGTTGGTCTCCCCGCGCGCCAGCGCCTGCGTGATCCCGTGCTCCAGTATGGCGGGGATGCGGAACTGTCGCGGGTCAAAGTCGCCGACGGTCAGGTTGCAGACCTTCTCGCCCGACGCGATGCGTTGGCGTATCTCTCCCGCGATCTTGAGGATCGCCGAGCCCTCGAGCGTCCCCACCGGCGTGGAGACACGGCCCGAAGATCGCTGACCGCGAACGAGTGCCGTCACGTCGGTCATGTCGGCGGCGTGCGTCATGGAACCCTCCCTATCAGGCGTTCATTGGTGCGATTCCCCCAACATACCGGGGCGGGAAGGTCCCACCAACCGGGCAGCCGGCCGTGGCATCCACCGTGCAACAGTCGTCAGTCTGTTGCCAGCGCGGTCAACCGAGGTCGGTTGCCCGGCTGGGACCGCCGCCGAGCCAGCCCGGCCGGCGTCGGCGTCGGGGCACGCGAGGGCGTCGCGGGTATACTTCATTCCCGCAGCGCCGTCCGGACCCCTCACACCGCGCTCAGCCACCGAGCACTCGTGCGCCCTCTCGCTCTCGCCCTCGCCACCTCCCTGCTGGCCGTCCCCCTCCTGACCGCGGGGGCCCAGCAGACCCCGCCCCCAGCCGCCGCGCAGCCGGTTGGCCTCCCGCTCGTCCCGGGGGCGCGCGTGCGCATCTCCGCGACGACGCTGGTGGCCCCCCTCATGGCCAACTACCTGGAGACGCGCGGTGACACCGCGGTCTTCATCGACGCGGGAGCCGGCCGAGGGATCTGGACCTTCACCATCGACCAGATCACGAAGATCGAGCAGAGCCGCGGGGAGCGCCGGTACAACTGGAAGCCGATGGCGATCGGCGCGGCCATCGGCGTTCCGATCGGGACTCTCCTCGTGTGGGGGCCCACCGGCTTCACCTCCCCATCGGACTCGAGCCGCAAGTACAACCGCACGGCGACGGCGCTCATCGGCGCCGGCATCGGCGCCATTGTGGGTGCCGCCGTGGGCTCGCGGAGTACCGAGGAGGCCTGGATGTCGCTGCCCATCCCGCGCCGCGTCTCGTTCAATCCGTTCCGCCGCGGCGGCGGGGTCGAGATCGGCTTCTCGTTCGCCTACTGATTTCCGGCGCGCCGCGTCGCGCGCCGGCTGCGCGTGCGACGCCTAGGGGTTCCGGCGCACAAAGGCCCACAAGGCCATCTGCACATAGGCCGGGTGGTGGGCCGAGGCAGGGTGGATGGTGAAGACCTCCGGCGAACTCGCCCCCGGCGCCTGCACCTGATAGCGGTCACCACCGAGCGGAACGACGGGGTGCGTCGTGCCGAAGCGGGTGAGTCGGAGCGCGCCGTCGCTCCAGCGCAGTTCGATGGGGAAGCGCGCCTCGTAGCGCCCTTCCAGGGCACGCGCGGCTTCACGCGTGAGCGCCGCGGCGCCACTGCCCCCCGCTCCGGTGCCGCCACGATCAGCACGCCGGGCGCGATCGACGCGCTCCGGCGGCGCTGCCGGGCCGCGGGCCGCCACCGTTGCGAGCGCCGAGTCGGCCAGCGCATCCAGCCGTACCGCGTCGCGGTTCACCAGGACGGCCACGCCGATGCGCGAGCGCGGGAGCATCCTCCACAGCGCGCTGAAGCCCGACACGTTGCCGGGGTGCCAGGCCCGTCCGCCGGCCGGCGTTCGGTCGCGAAACATCCCCAGGCCATACCGCGCGTCGAGTGGCAGCCCGGGGACTTCGACCGCCGGCACGAGTGCGCTGTCCACCACGCCGCGATACAGCCCGTCGCTCCCGCGCACCATGCCGGCGCCGACCAGCGTCAGGAGGAAGCGCCCCATGTCTTCGCCGCTGCTCCAGGCGTAGCCCGCGGGCCAGAGGCGCGTGTCATTGCTCACCGCGGCGGCCGGCGTGGGTGGCGCGCCGGCCGCGCCGCCGTGACCCGTGGCAACGGGCCCCTGCTGCGCCTCGGCGGGACGCATGGTGGCGTGCTTCATTCCTAACGGTGCGAAGAAGCGCGCCTGCATCAGGTCGGCGAACGGGCGCCCCGTCCATCGCTCCAGGGCGGCGCCGGCCAGCGCATACCCCGCATTCGAGTAGGAGAACGCCGTTCGCGGGGGCAGCACCTGCAGTGTGTCGCCAAGTGCCTGCGTCCACTCGCCCAGCGCTCCCTCCTCATCAGGCCCGTCGTCGCCCGGCACGTCACGCAGCCCCGCGCGCTGGTGCAGCAGGTCGCGCAGCGTGAGCGACGCGAGCCCCGGGGGGAGCCGCGTGAGCGCCTCGCCCACCGGCGCATCGAGCCGAATGTCACCGCGTATCGCCAGCTGCAGCGCCAGGAGCGCCGTGTAGGTCTTGGTGATCGACCCCACCTGGAACCGGTGGGCGGTGGTGAGCGGCTCGCGCGTGGCCACGTTGGACACGCCGAACGGCGTGATGTACAGGACGCGCCGGTCGTTGGCGACGACGATCACCGCCCCGGGAATGCCGCGCGCGGCCATCTCCTGCGCGACGAAGGCCTCGTATTCCGACCAGTCGATGGACACGCGCTGCGCCGCCGCGTGCGGAACCGCGACGGCGCACATCGCGATGCTGCCCAGCAACCGCGCGGCCCGGCGCCCTGCCCCGCTCACGGCGGGGGCGCCGGCAGCGCCGAGCTGGTGGTGAGTGCGGCGCCGCGGCTCGCCCACAGGTCAAACGTCTCGTCGTCCGCCAGGAGCCCCA
>CAZVDJ010000297.1:0-5952 GCA_964626245.1 uncultured Gemmatimonadaceae bacterium | reverse complement strand
CACCACGGACGGTTGCGCCGCTTCCACGTTGGTCGCGTCGCCACGCCACGCATCCTCCTTGCGCCAGCTGTTCACGAAGGCGCGCGAGAGGTCGCGCTCCGCCTCCTCCACGCTCACCCCGGCGCGCCGTCGCACCAGCAGTTCCAGCCATCCCCAGTTGTACGACTCCACGTAGCTCGTTCCGCGGAAGGCGTGCGCAAATGGACTCATCGGGACAAAGACCGACGGCACGCGCTGGTCGGCGATGCCGGCAAAGCCGGGCGGTGCCACGCCAATGATCGTGGCGTCCAGGCGGTCCACCTGCAGCGTCTGGCCCAGCACGTCTGCCCGGCCACCGTAGCGCGTGCGCCAGTAGTCGTAGCCCAGCACCGCAACCGCCGATCCTGCGGGTGGCTCGTCTTCGTCTACCGTGAACCACCGCCCGACCACGGGCGGCGCCTCGAAGAAGGAGAGGTAGCTCGCGCTCACCACCGCGGCCCGCCCCTCGTGGGTGTCGTCACCACGCCCCAACGCGACGGTGCGCAACTGGAAGGCGGCAACGGCGTCCATCGTGCGCGCGTCGCGGGCAAAGTCGCGATAGCGCGGGAACTGCATGCTGCGGTCGCGGCGCAACTCGCCGTCCTGTGACCACTGCTGGTAGACCCGGTGCACGGTCTCCGGGTCGCGCAGGCCGTCGGGGGTGCGGAACATGAGGCGGTCGACGATGCTGAACATGGCAGCGTTCGCGCCAATGCCCAGCGCCAGCGTCCCCGCGACGCCGATGGTGAAGGCTGGTCGCGCCACCAGGGCGCGCACGGTGTGGCGAAGGTCGGCGGCGAGCTGTTCCAGCCAGACCGTCCCCCGCACGTCGCGCGACTCCTCCTTGATCCGCTCCACTCCGCCCAGCGCCAGGCGCGCGGAGCGCGCGGCCTCGGCAGGCGACATTCCCATCCGCTCCCGCTTCGCTGCCTCACGCTCCAGGTGGAAGCGAAGCTCGTCGTCCAGCTCCTTTTCCAGCGCACGCCGGTGCACCAGGGCGCGCCAGCGATGGCGCAGTTCGCTCGTCAGGCGTTGGAACATGGTCGTCTCCTTGTATCCGTTCACCGCATCGCCAGGACCAGCTGCACGACCGTCGCCAGCTGTTCCCATGCCGCCGTGTCCTGCGCCAGCTGCTTGCGACCGGAGCGCGTGAGTTCGTAGAACTTCGCCTTCCGGTTGTTGTCGCTCGCCCCCCACTCGGCCTGGATGAACCCCTGGCGCTCCAGCCGGTGCAGGGCCGGATAGAGCGATCCCTGCGGCACCTGCAGGATGTCGAGCGAGACCTGCTGCAGCCGCTCGGAGATCGCCCACCCGTGCATGGGGCCGAGCGAGAGCGCCTTGAGGATCAGGAGGTCGAGGGTGCCTTGCGGGAGGTCGAGACGGTCGGGGGGCATGGGGGGAGGGGAGACGGGAGACGGGAGGGCGACTTCCCTTTGAGCTTCTACAAGAAGCCTGTGAGGTCTCATGTAGAAGCGCAAGGGGAGCGGGACGAAGCGCTCGTCCGCCGGGTAGTCCTCCGTGAACCTTCGCGTGTCCTCCGCGATCCTCCGTGTCCCGCTCTTGGAAAAGCTGGACGCGGAGGTACACGGAGGTTGCACGGAGGAACACGGAGGGGTGCTTGGGGGGCTTCGGGGACTTGGTGCGTTGGGGGCACAACGGGGGGATGGTGGATTGTGGTGGTCGGAGTGGGGTCGTAGATCAACTGCAGCTCTTCTCGCGCGAAGTTCGACACCCTCGTCCTCCACCGTTCTCACATGCAGCCGATCGCTCGCCGCTCGGTAGGAATCCTCGCGCCACTCCTCATCACCCTGGCCTGCGCTCCCTCCGAGCCGGCGGGCACCACGATCACCAACGTCCGGATCATCGACGGCACCGGCGCGGCAGCGGTGTCCGGTTCGGTGCGACTCGTGGGGGACAGCATCGTCGCGGTCGGGTCGGTGGCCCCGGCACGTGGCGACTCGGTGATCGACGGGGAGGGATTGGTGCTGGCGCCGGGCTTCATCGACACGCACAGCCACCATGCGGGCGGGCTGGCCAGGGCACCGGAGGCGTTAGGCGCGGTGAGCCAGGGGATCACGACCATCGTGGCCGGCAACGACGGGAGCCATCCGTACCCGCTGCGGGCGGCGTTCGACACCCTGCGCGCGGCGGGGCCCGCCATCAACGTGGCCTTCTACGCGGGACATGGCTCGTTGCGCGAGGCGGTGATGGGCGATGACTTCAAGCGCACCGCCACCCCGGCGGAAGTCGACTCGATGGCCGCCCTCCTGCAGCGGGAGATGGAGGCCGGCGCGCTGGGGCTCTCCAGCGGTCTGGAGTACGATCCCGGCATCTACTCCGATCGCGCCGAGGTGCTGGCGCTGGCCAGGGTCGCGGCGCGCAACGGTGGGCGATACATCAGCCACATCCGCAGCGAGGATCGCTGGTTCTGGGAGGCGATCGACGAGATCATCACCATCGGGCGCGAGGCCAAGCTTCCCGTGCAGGTGAGCCACGTGAAGCTGGCGATGGTGCCGCTGTGGGGGCGCGCCGACTCGCTGGTCGCGGTGCTCAACGCCGCACGCGCCCAGGGGATCGACGTTACCGCCGACATCTATCCGTATCCCTACTGGCAGTCGACGCTCACCGTCCTCTTTCCCAGGCGCGACTTCGACAATCGTGCGGAGGCGGAGAAGATCCTGCGCGAGATCGCGCGCCCCGAGGGGCTCCTCATCGGCGACTTCGACGCCAACCCGGCCTACAAGGGAAAGACGGTCGCCGAGCTTGCGGTGCTGCGGAAGGAGGACGCGGCGAGCACGCTGATGGGGCTCATCCGCGAGGCGCTGGCGTGGGAGAAGGCGAACCCTGGCCAAAGCGGGGAGAGCGTGGTGGCCACGAGCATGGACGAGCGTGACATCGTGCGGCTCATGCAGTGGGAGCACACGAACATCTGCAGCGACGGTGCGCTCGCGGGGGCGCACCCGCGAGGCTACGGCGCCTTCACGCGCGTGCTCGGCCGCTACGTGCGCGAGCAGCAGGCGCTTCCTCTTGAGGAGGCGATCCGCCGGATGACGAGTCTCTCGGCGGCGCACGTGGGCATTACCCGCCGTGGCACCATTGCCCCGGGAATGTTGGCCGACCTGGTCCTCTTCGACCCCGACCGCGTGATCGATCGCGCCACCCCCGCCGAGCCGCACCTGGTGTCGGAGGGGATCCGTCGCGTGTGGGTGAACGGGCGAGTGGTGTACGCCGACGGCAAGGCGTTAGGCGGCGGCGCAGGGCGCATCCTCCGCCGTGCCAGCCGCGAACACTAAACCAGATGCCCTTCCTCCGTGCCCCTCCGTGTAGGCTCTTGAAGGACCAAGAGCGTTGACACGGAGGCACGCGGAGGGTTCACGGAGGCTCACGGAGGGGGTCGGCCCAGCGCCGCTCACTTCGCCGGAACGCGCACCCACTCCCCGTCCGCCCCCATCAACCCGAACTGCATCGACTCCACCGTCCCGCGGCGCCCCACGCGGAACGTCACCGGCGCCTTGCCCAGGATCGGGTCGCGCATGGTGGCCGTGAAGGAATCGTACTGGTGGTGCTCGAGGGTGCCGCTGCCGGTGGGGTTGTGGTCGTAGCCGATCGACAGCCGCCCGTCCTCGTGCCGCACGGTGGCGGTGCCGTACAATGGGTGGCGATAGGTGCCGGCGTATTGGTCGAGCGCGAGTGAGGGACGCGTGCCGGGAGTGGGGGGGCGCGGCGCGCCTTGCCCCTGTATCGCCGCCAGGAACGCCTCCTCGGTGCGCCGGTACTCCCCGATCCAGTCCTTGCGTGCGTTCCCCAGCGCGCGGTCGAACAGGGTCTGCACCAGCGGAATCGTGGCGGTGGACTGGTTCATGTTCGTGAGGATCACCACGCCGATCCCGTCGTCGGGAAGGAAACCGACCATGGCCGACATCCCGTCGATGTTGCCACCGTGACCCACGTGGCGCCGTCCACGAAACTCCGCCACAAACCACCCGAAACCGTAACCCGAGAAGGCAGGGTTCCCGATCATCGTGTTCAGCACGAGGTCGTCGACCATGTGCTGTGACCGGATCGCCTCCCGGGTCATCGCCTCGCTCAGCAGGCGCTTGCCGCCTGCCATGCCGCCATTGAGCCAGAGGCGGACCCACTGCGCCATGTCGACGACGTTCGAGTTGATCGACCCTGCCGCCCCCGCGTTGTCGATGTTGCGGTACGGCACCGGGCGCACGACCCGCTCCAGTTCGGCGTGCGGCTGGGCCACGTTGGCCACGCCCTCCAGGGCGCGCACCGAGGTGCTCGAGTGCGTCATTCCCAGCGGGGTGAAGATGCGCGCCTTCACGAAGTCGTCCCATGTCATCCCGCCGGCCGCGAGCACGACTTCTCCCGCCGTGATGTACATCAGGTTCTGGTACTGAAAGCGGGAGCGGAAGCTCGTCGTGGGGGCCAGGTGGCGAATGGCGCGCACGATCTCCGCACGCGAACGCGTGGTGTTGTACCAGAGCAGCTCGCCGCGCTCCATCCCGCTCCGGTGCAGCAACAGATCCCGCAGCCGGAGCTCGCGCGTGACCCACGGGTCGTACATCTCGAAGTACGGCAGGTGATCGGTGACGCGGTCGTCCATCGTCATCTTGCCGTCGTCCGCCAGCATGGCGAGCGAGGCGCCGGTGAAGGCCTTGGACGCGGAGCCGATGGCGAAGAGCGTCTGCGGGTCGACCGGGGTGGGGTCGCCAATGCGCCGCACGCCGTAGCCCCTGGCGAAGATCACCGAGTCCCGCGTGGTGACCGCGACGGCCAGGCCGGGGATCTTCCACGTCTTCATGGCCAGCGCGACCACCGAGTCGATCCCCGCAAAGGCGCCGCGCGGCTGGGCGGCAGTGGGCACGGGAAGGAGGAGCAGCGCGAGGGCGAGGAGGCGCAGCATGTCGGCGGGGGTGGCGGGATGTGTGTGGAAGGCGGAGTATGGTGCGGCGTTTTGCGTCCGGTCGCTACTCCTTCCCCTCATTGCGCATGCCCACCCGTCGCACCGCCCTCAAGCTCGGTGTCGCCGCCGTCGTCGCCCCCATGTTCAACCGGGGGCGGTTCACCCTCCCGCACCTTCCGGGTCAGCAGTATTCCGCGCGTGCCATCGACCTGATGCGCCGAGCGACGGTGATCGACATGCTGAGCCCCCTGCACATCGCGTCCAACGGCAACCGCTGGCTGGCGCAGCCCGATTCCATCACGGCGGCCGACTTCGAGCCCTTCCAGCAGTCGGGGATCCAGGTCTTCCACACCGCGGTAGGGTTCGGGGGGCCCAATGCCTACACCATCGGGCTGCAGTACTTCCAGCGGCAGAACGCCATGATCGCCGCACGCCCCGACCTCTTCATGCGCATCGATGCCGCCGATGACTTTGCCAGGGTGAAGGGGTCGGGGCGCATCGGGATCCTGCTCGGCGCGCAGAACTCCGACCACTTCGTACGCCCCGACTACAACCCGCGTGACATGCTCGCCACGGTGGACGAATTCCACCGATACGGGCAGCGCGTCTCCCAGCTCACCTACAACTCGCAGAACTGGTTCGCGAGTGGCTCCACCGATCGCGTGGACGGCGGTGTGTCGGACTTCGGCGCCGAACTGATCGCGCGGATGAACAAGGTCGGGATGGCCGTGGACACGTCGCACTGCGGCGACCGCACCACGCTCGACGCCTTCGCCCTCTCGAAGAAGCCCGCGCTCATCACCCACTCCAACGTGCGGGCGCTGGCCAGCGGGCACAAGCGCTGCAAGTCGGACGAGGCGATCCGCGCCGGTGGCAAGGCGGGGAGCGTCATGGGGATCACCGGCGTGCGGATGTTCGTGAAGGGGTCGGAGCCCACCACCGTCGAGGACTTCCTCAACCACATCGACCACGTGGCGAAGCTGATCGGGGTGGAGCACGTGGGGATCGGGAGCGACATCGAC
>CAZVDJ010000296.1:0-5972 GCA_964626245.1 uncultured Gemmatimonadaceae bacterium | reverse complement strand
CTTCCTCGTCTCCATGGCGGAGTTCTCCAACCGCCTCATGCGTCGTTACCTGGACCTCGCCGGCCGCACGGCGTGGCTCGCCGAGCGGGCGCTGGCCTTCGAGCAGGATCGCCTGCTCGACATCATCGCCCTCGACTACTTCCCGCGCGCCCTGCGCGGCGTCACGGGTGCCGACCAGCTGCAACTTCACCTGGCCGAGCTGGAGGCGGCGCGCATCCAGGGGCTCACGCAGACCATCCCCGTCAAGCAGACGGTGAGCCTGGCGCGCGACTTCCCGATCGCCTTCGGCCAGCTGAAGAAGCTCGGGCGCTGCCACTTCGTCACCCGCGAGCAGCCGTTGCAGCTGTCGCATCCCGGCGTCTACGGCTACCGCGTGCGCAACGTCACCGTGTCGGCGAGCTACGCGGCGCCCATCCAGCCGCACCGCGGCCTGGTCTCCAACCACGGCGTCTCCTCCGTGACACGCCAGGGCGCGGGGAGCGCGCACGTGCTCACGCGCTTTCCCGATGCCCTCCCGCTCTCCGAGTTCCGCATGCGCGAGGACATGTGGGTCTTCGACCTGCCTGACGAGACGCTCCTCCCGTTCGAGGGAAGCGGGATCGAGACCGAGTGGGAGCTGATGCTTGCCACGCGTGGCAACGCCGAAGGGCTCTCGGCGCTCACCGACATCCTCTTCACCTTCGACATGCGAGCGAGCTACTCGGCGACACTGCGGGCGCAGCACCTCGCCGCCGTGCCGGCAACGATGCCGCGCTCGCTCCTGGCGTCCGGACGCACCCTCAACCCCGGCGTCATCGCCTCGTTCGCCACCAGCGGCGGCGTCCTGGCGCTCGACTTCGACCTGGCGCCGCTCCTGAAGAACCCGGCCGAGCTGCAACGCACCGTGAAGCAGCTCGTGGTGATCGCGGTCGGCGTGGACGACGCCCCCATCGCCGCGACGTTTGCCTCCACCACTCCGGCGCAGAGCATGGCGATCACGCTCGAGAAGGGAGTCGCGCTCTCGAATGCGGGGGTGCTGGCCGACGGGAACGCGGGGGTGCCGCTTCCCCTGACGAACTTTGTCGAGACCGACGTCGGGCAGCGCTTCACCCTGACGATCGACGACGCGCTCAATCCCGGTGTCGACTTCTCCGCGCTCTCTGAGGTGCTGCTCCTGGTCGAGTACGAGGCGACCTTCTGAGGGAAGGGCCGTGCGGTGACGCACCGGAGGTGCGCCTCCGGTGATCGTCATGCGCGATGCACACATCTCACCCCTTCCCTCGCTGGCTGCCCGGCGTCGATTCTGCGCCGCATCCATGACCGTGAGCAGTCAGTGACGACTCGTCGCCAGTTTGCGCTTCGTTCCACCGCGGCGTTGATGTTCGGGCTCCCCAGCCCGCTCGTTGGGCGACGACCGATTCTCCCCCCGTTTGCCGCCGATGCGGTGCACGACGGCTACCCGCGACACGATCCCGTCGTGGTGGAGGAGTTCGTCCGCGTGGCCCACCTGGAGTTGCCCCCCGTGCGCGAGATGGTCGAACGGCAGCCCGCGCTCGCACGGGCATCCTGGGACTGGGGCTTCGGCGACTGGGAGACGGCGCTCGGAGCTGCCGCGCACAGCGGCAAGCGCGACATCGCCGAGCTGCTGCTTGCTCACGGCGCGCGCCCGACGATCTTTTCGGCGGCGATGCTCGGACAACTCGACGTCGTGCGCGCCTTCGTGCAGGCGCAGCCCGGCATCCAGCGCACACTCGGTCCCCACGGACTCACGCTCATGTCACATGCACGCGCAGGTGGCGCGCTGGCCGAGCCAGTCGTTCGGTACCTCGAGACCGTCGCCGATGCCGACCGCCGCCCGACGAGCACCCCGCTCGACGCCGAGGCCGCCGCGCGACTCGTCGGCACCTACCGGTTCGGCGACGCGGAGCGTGACCACTTCGTCGTCGACATTCGGCGCGAACAGCTCGGGCTTCAGCGACCGGGCACCAATCGCCGCTTCCTCCTGCACACGGGAGGCAATGTCTTCTTCCCGTCAGGCGTCCCCAGCGTGCGCATCGCCTTTCGGGAAGCCGCTGACGGCATGCGGCTCACCATCCTGGATCCGGGCGAGATCCTGACCGCGCGCAGGCCATGACCTGGTCCCCGAGGCGATGGACCCTGGGCCGAGGTTGGCAGCTGCGCTGCCACGCCACCCAATGCGGCGTGCGTCGCCTCAGCTCACCGCCGCCTTGTCACGCCTGGCCAGCCACAGCGCTCGCGCCGCCAGCAGCATGCAGAGAACGCCCAGCGACCCTACGGTGATCAGCGTCCAGACGAAGAAGTAACCTCCGTCAGACGTCGCGATCGCGGCGTATCCGCGTCCCCGCATGTGCAGGACCGGCATCGCGGCGGCAAAGAGCCCGCCCAGCAGCATGATGACGCGCCCCGCGGTTCGCTCCGCGAGCATCAGCACGCCAACGAGCCAGACCGCGAAGATGACCACCGCGCCCAGGTTGTCCGCGCGCGCGGGGGAGATCCCGCGCACGATGTCGTCGGTGATGTGGAGCGTCATGAGCACGATCGTGACGAGCGACGTGAACGGCAGCAGTGCGTTCTGCTTCATCGTCTCCTGGGTCGCGTGGCGGGTGATCACCCCCTACGACCGCACGCATCGCCAGTTTCACCCCGCCCGGCGCCCGCGCGCCGGCGTGCCCCGACACACGCCGGCGCCTGGCGCGCCCCTATTCCCCCTATCGTGGCACGTACACGAAGTCATACTGCGGCGCCGCGTACGTCACCCCGCCATCGCGCGACAGCGCCGCCACCTGCTGCCGGACGTTGACCCCCTCGGCCACCCAACGTGTGCGCGCGTGAACCGTTCCTCCCATAGGCGGCGTCACCAGGTCCATCGCATCGCGCGCGAAGACGCCGCCCAGCAACAGGCGGTTGCCAGCGTCGTCCACATAGGTCTGGTACCAGCGACCCGACACGGGATCGTGGAAGGAGATGCTCCGCCCCACGCCCGCACTCCGGAAGTGCTCGAAGATCGCGCATCCGCCAGGCGCAACCGTGATGTCGCTCAGTCCGGCCGGCTGTCCTCGTTCGGTCACCGTCCATCGCCCGATCCAGAAGTCGAACTGGCGGGACTCGGGGCTGGTGCACGGCGCGCCAGGCGGCACCCACCCCACGCTCAGCGTTGCGGCACCGGTGATCACCCCCCGCGCCACGCGCGCGGTCGCGTCCGTCGTCGCGCTGTCCACCGCAGTCCAGGCATCGGCGACATAACGCCTCAGCCGCAACAGCGACGGCTGCAACCCCACCGGCCCGCGACTCTCGTCGAACGCCACACGGACGGTCACCGGCCGCTGGAATTGCGCCTGGGAAGGCTGCACCGACACGACACTTCCCGTTACCTCGGTCGGATCGAGCAGCGGATTGGTCGCGCTCGACACGCGAATCACGGTGGGCTCCGACACGGCGCCTGCGGGCACGTCCAGCCGCACGCGACCCGACAATGCCGTCACGCTCCCGCCGGCCGCCCCGACGACTCCGCCCTCGGTCACGTTCACGCTCACCTGCGACTGGGCACTCCCCTGTCGCGCCGTCACGCTCGCACTCCCCGGCGCCACCGCCGTGAGGACGCCGGCCGAGGTAACGGTCACGCGGCTCGGATCGGAACTCGTGAACGCGACGCCCTGGTCGGCGGCCGCGCCGCCACGCGCATCGCGCACCTGCCAGGTCAGCGTGAACGATTCCCCGGGCACCAGCGCGGGGGGCGAGGCTCCCAGCTCGATCGTGACGCTTCCCACCGAAGGAGGCTCGGACCCACCGCCACCGCAGGCGATGAGCACGGCAAGTACGACACATCGCGCCGTGCGACGAATATCGCCGTTCATCATGCGCCCTCTCCCCGTGCGGCGTATCGCGCGTCCTGGATCAGGGCCCTGCGCGCATCGAGCGGGCCGTCTGCGTTGCGGTAGTTGAGCGGCAGCGTGTTCTCCTTGTTGAAGTTGGTCGCGTCGCGCAGGAGGTTGACGTGCAGGTGCGGCCCGCTCGAACACCCGGAGTCGCCGGAGAGGCCGAGCAGCGCCCCCTGCGCCACGCGATCCCCCACGCGCACACGCGCCCCGTTGGTGGTGAAGTGCACGTAGGCCATGACCGTGCCGTCGTCGTGTCGCACCCACACGCCGTTCTCGTGGCCACAGACGCGGTCCGAGTCGGGCCACCGCTGCTCGACGGCAAATACCGTCCCCGCGCGTGAGGCTATCACCGTGTCGCCGATCCGCGTGTCGAAGTCGTAGGCGAGCCATCCGCGGTGCCCCCATCGCGGATCCGCCGGACAGTTGCCCTGGAACATCACATATGCCTTGCCCGCGGGGTACGGCAGGATGTACGCGGACGTCGCCGGGTCACCAAACTGCTGTGTGCACCTCGCCGCTTCGATCGCGGCCGCCGGGTCGGGCGTGTCGGTCACCGGCACGGCCGCCGTGTCACCGCACGCTGTGACCACCGCGCACAGCGCCAGGCAGAAGATGGATCTCATGCTGACACCCTACCCCTCGCGCCCCCATCGCGACAGCAGCCCCGCGACGCCTTACGGAACGCACAACACTCACGCGTTCCACCTCGAGCACCGAGACCGCGTCTTCCCGTAGGAACGCGCTCGCGCTCCCGTCCGGTCACTCGTCGACAGGCGGAGTTGTGTGCGTTCCGCCTGAGTCGCGCGGTGAGGAGGCCTGCGGCAGTAGCGCCGGCGTAGAACGGCGGATGAACCGAACTCCTGTACGATCCCGCACGGGCCGCGACATCTCGACCGCCCGTCCCATGGCGCTCCTCGCCTTCCTCTCACTGGTCGCGAGTCACGCGCCAGTTGCCGCACAATCAACGCGCGGCGTGCATTGGCGTGTGGACACGATCGCCACCGGCCTCGCCGTCCCGCGTTCGCTCGCCTTCACCAACGCTCACACGCTGCTCGTCTCCTTCGGTCGATATCGACTCGCGCTCGTCGACGTGCGAACGGGGCGCGCCGCCGACATCACTGGTGGACCGCCGGCCATCGTGCCGCGAAACTCCGTGGCCGAAACCGGAATCTTCGACCTCGCGCTGCGCGAGGATTTCGCGCGAACGGGGATGCTCTACCTCAGCTACGCGGTGGGAAGCTCGGCGCGCACCTCGCTCGCCGTGATGCGCGCCCGCCTCGATGGCACGCGCCTGACCGACACTTCGACGATCCTCCAGGCCGCCGCATGGGACACATCCGAGGCGCACTACGGCGGAAGGCTCGCGCTGCGTGCCGGGTACCTCTTCCTGACGGTCGGTGAGCGTGAGAGTCGCCAGCGAGTCGCCGACCTCGGCACGCACGTCGGCAAGATCCTGCGCATTCGCGACAACGGACGCGCGCCTGACGACAATCCCTTCGTGGGGCGTGCGGGCGCCCTTCCAGAGATCTGGACGTACGGACACCGGAACGCCCAGGCACTCGCGTTCGACTCAGCGGGTGTGCTCTGGTCCGCCGAGCACGGCCCACGTCACGGCGATGAGCTCAACCGCATCGAGGCAGGGCATGATTACGGTTGGCCGCGCGTCTCCTTCGGTCACGAGTACAATGGCGGCGCGGTCGGCTCGGGATTCACCACCGACTCGGCGAACACACCCCCTGTCTGGGTCTGGACGCCAGCCATTGCGCCGAGCGACATGATCGTCTACTCGGGGCGGCGCTTCAGCAACTGGCGCGGGAGCATCCTCACGACATCGCTCAACAGTCGCCGGCACCTCAATCGCACCACGTGGGACGGCGAGCGCATCGTAGGCGAGGAACGGATCGGGAGCGGCGCGTTCGGACGACTTCGATCGATAGTGGAGGGCGTCGACGGCGCGGTCTACCTCGGGAACGATGCGGGACAGATCCTGCGACTGAGACCGCGCGAGTAGGTGGCCTGGTTGAGTCGCCGACCTCCATTCCATTGCTCGCCTACCTCACGCGCTCGAGCACCAGGCGCACGAGATCCAGCGCC